>JBBQAD010000449.1:0-3159 GCA_038315885.1 Fibrobacteria bacterium
ACACACGATTCAGCTAATGTTCCACTTTGTGATACCCATCGATAGGGGAAAATCATCATGGCTATTTCAGAAAACAGTTCTGGCTTTTTCTCTTCCTGAATAAATCCCGTAAAATGGATGTGTTCTTCAAAGCCGGGTTTAATGGATGTTTTAAGTGTCTCTAAAAAGAGTGTTTCACCAGGGGCTGCAGTACCCATCAATCTTAAAGGGGGACAAGATCCTGCTTCCAAAGATTGATAGGCTTCCAACAAGAGATCGACACCCTTTTTCTTGCTGATCATTCCATAAAAGCCCCAAAATTTTCGAATACCTTCTTTTCGCTGCGCTTTTGGTACAGGTAGAGGAACAATGTGAATTGGAATTCGCGTGCAAAGGGTCTCGGTTAGCTCCTCTCTATGCAACCGAGTATGCACGATGTATCTATTGCTTAGTCTTAATATCGACCACTCATAACAGTAATAAGCCCTTTTTAATAAAGGAGATAAATACTTGGCGTATGTTTGCATCAGTTCATGTGAAAAAACTAGAGTGGGAATCGAGAATAGTCTACAAAAAATCAGAAATGGAATAATCAACGGACCTGAAGACGGTGGTGTATGTTGCTGTAGAATAACAATGGAATCTTTTTTCAATATCCTTTTCGCCAACTTCAACCATTGTAAGCTGGATTTCCATTTGGATTCCCAAAAATAGATCTTCAATTCTTCTACTTGATATCCAAAATTTCTGTACTGTTCTACATAGGCTGGTAAATAGTAACACACAATTCCCGATCGCAATGGATAAGGAGAAACGACAATCAAGGAAGTTTTCATGCAGTTTTCGGTATCGATTATTAAATACTAGTTCGCTGTTTCTTCTTTTTTTGAAAAAAGGCCGCTACTAAAAACAGATATTGCCGCAATGATCAGGATTCCCATTCCGAAACCCATCCAGCCTTGATAAAAGCGAGTGGGATGATAGGAGAAAACGATATGATTTTCTCCGGCTTCAACCCAAACTCCACGCAAAGCATAGTTTACTCTGACCGTTTCCTTTTGCTTTCCGTTAACTGTCACTTTCAAAAAGGGATAATAGATTTCCGAAATGATCGCAAGCCCCTTGCTAGGAGCATTTACAGTCATTTCAATTTTGCTGTTGCTGTAAGTCGACTTAGCCGCTATTATCGAATCTCCCGTCGGAGATGTCATTTGAAAATCTTCTGGCAGCACAAAAGTTTCTTGCTGAGGATGCCACTTGCTTGATAACATAAGCTTTAATTGTTCTTCTTCGGATAATGCCTTTACTGATGAGCTAAAATAAGCATAGGGCATTTTAGAACTGTTTAACATGTAAACAGGAGTACCATTTCCATCTTTGGCTAACAAATACTTTACATTTAACATATCCAAGATGGGTGAACCCGCAACCTTACCCGGAATATATTGACCACCTTCTTGTCTAGGCGGTTCTTCTATTCTCAATCCATTCATGAAATTCTGATGGCCTTCGCCGTGTAATACACGAAACCATCTGATTTCATTGTCATAAAAACCTGAAACTGTCTTGAAACCATAGAGACCGGTAAATCCGGCTTCGTTTTGAAAAGAGACCGGAAGATCGAATACCCGGTAATTACTAGTATCTTGTTTTGCTAATTGTCTATACAAGGGAATCTCTTTGAAAATCCGTGTATCATCTACGGTCTGAATAAACTTGAGATCGGCGGAGTAGATGTCTATTGCACCCACCACTGCTAAAATTGCTATCAGTCCAAACTGTTTTAGATTTCCTTTAATAAATGCAGCTATCGCTCCCAAAATGACGGCTGCGAAAATGCCCGTTCTTAAAAAACCCATTGAGAGTGAGCTAGTGTTTTGAGATTGTAACTGAAAGAGACGACCTGATTGTACTTCTGAAAAAATCGAATTCCAGAAACCGTAAACCCCAGAAGCGCCAATGCTGAGTAATACACCCAAACCAGCGCATACAAAACAGGCTATCCAGATACGTTTTGTGAGCTTTTTCCATAATTCAGAGCCAAAGTCTTTTTGTGAAAGAAATAGATCTTCGAAAAATTTGGCTGCCATGATGAAAAGACCGGTAGCCAGCCAAAAAAGCACCATGGATGCGGCTCGAAATTTGTTAACACCGGGAACAAGGTTGTAAAACAGTTTGAAAAAAGGAGTGTGATCACCTAAAGCATAGACAATGGAAAGCATTCCAATGCCAAAAAATATCCAGTATTCCGCTTTTCGAAATAATGCCAAACCAAGAATTCCTAGAACCAATATTAAAAGTCCAGGATATTCCGAATTCAATTTAAAGGGATTGCGGCCCCAGTATTGTTGGAGATAGCCAGTAAATTCGGGTACGACCAAAGAGGCTATTTCTTCAGGATGGGCCGACCAACTCGTAGCATGATCATAGTTCACATATTCTTCGCTTCCACGAATTGAATAATCATTAGTGAAGCTTAAGCCGGGATAGAGTAGGGGAGCGCCCAATAATAAACCAATGGCAATCGCTAACCAAAATTTACCGAAGCGTTTGGCTAGTTCCGGAACCTGTATTTTTTTGCGATGGTAATCCATCCATAAATGAGCGACTACGATTACAAAAAATCCCATCAAAACGAAGTAGACGTATTGCACATGCGATGTAAACAGCGATATCCCAAGAAAACAGGCAAGACCCACTATATTTTTCCAGGAACCTCCTCTTAATAGACCCAGCAAAAAATTTAAGCCAAGTGGCAGCCAACTTAAGACATAAAATTTGCCCGTATGTCCTGGATAGATGTGAGAGATATAGTTACAGTTAAGCATATAGGCTGCCGCCAGAAGAACGCAAATGCCCGGGCTTAATTGAAATCTTTTTTTCAGAAAAT
Organism: Fibrobacteria bacterium; assembly: GCA_038315885.1. Taxonomy (GTDB): domain Bacteria; phylum Fibrobacterota; class Fibrobacteria; order UBA11236; family JBBQAD01; genus JBBQAD01. The sequence goes on from JBBQAD010000449.1 coordinate 2,870, forward strand.
GAAATGCCAGAAACCCTGCAAGAATCGTGTGAAAGAAAAAGGCCATTCCATGCAGATTGGTAGGTGAAAACAGAAAAAGTGAAACTAGAAAAGGGGGGTAAATCGCATCACCAGGCAGGCTTTCAAAACTCGGATTTCCTGCTAGAAATCCATCGCCCCACAGCGGAAAGATGCCCTTGCGCAATTGTTGTTCGTAATAACTCCAGCCACCATAGCCGCGCATTTGATCATTGGCGACCAGCATATCACTCGAAAAAAGATATCTGGAAAACAAAACAACGGCGAGTGCA
>JBBQAD010000101.1:0-9040 GCA_038315885.1 Fibrobacteria bacterium
GCCGGTTTCAGCAATAATGCGCTTCTTGCCCATGCGTTTGGCGATCAAAATTTGGCCCAAAGCATTATTGATTTTATGCGCACCGGTATGGTTTAAATCTTCGCGTTTCAGATAGAGCTGGGCTCCACCTAGATGGCGCGTAAGCGATTCTGCGAAATAAAGCGGAGAAGGCCGACCTACGAAGCGTCCCAACAGTTCATTTAATTCACTTTGAAATTCTGAATCGGATTTTACCTGGGTATAGGCCGCTTCCAGTTCATCCAAGGCGGGCATTAGAACTTCGGGAGCGAATTTACCGCCATAGATCCCAAAACGCCCTAATTTATCCGGAAATTCCTGCTTCATTTTGCTCAATCAACCATTCTTAAGATGCGTCTAAAGTTAATACCTAGCCAATGGTTTGGCCTATTGCTCCAGACGATAAGGCTGGGTTTTGCCAAAACCTGGCTGCGACTTAAAAAGCCCCAATAGCGGCTGTCATAGCTCTCATCGCGATTGTCCCCCAGTACAAAATAACAGGTCTCCCGAACAATAAAAGAAGGCAGATTTTTACCCTCTACCTGTAACTGTCGCAACAGGATCACTTCAGAGGCAGGATAGGCCGAGAGTAAATAGTTTTGAATAGACTGTAGTTCTATCCAGTTCAAGGAATCAAAATCATTTTTCTTAAGGGCATCCCAATCCAACTTGAAATTTTGGATAAGCGCCTGTTTGCTTTGTGTCTCCCCATCGACGATAAATCGATTGGAGATATACCATCGACCCGGATGATATTGTTGTCGATACAGTTTAGCGGCAAATTCAAAGTCACGATTGCGTAGCCGACCCAACCACAGTGTATCACCGGGAGTAGGCACTGAGATAGAGGCAAAGTTTTCTTTGGGATCAAAACCGGTAGGGTTTATTTCACTACCCAAATCTCCCTGCTTGGATGCTTTTACATTTGGGCTGCTAACCAAACTTCCGTTGACGATTAACCTCTTTTGGGCAATGGCCAAAGTATCTCCACTTTGTGCAACGATTCTTTTTAGCGATAGGCCTCCTTCGGGATGTTCAAAGGTGATTAAATCTCCCATACGTGGCATGCGATAACCGGAGATTTTGAATTCAGGCCAGGGCCAACGGCCCCCATAGATCGCCTTGTTAGCAAGCACATGATCGCCCGCTATGAAAGTGGAACTCATCGATTGGTCGCGCAGGGTATAAAGCTGAATAACGAAGCTGCGGCCTACTAAACCCAAGAAGAGGGCTCCCAGACACGCCAGAAGCAGATCAAAGAGTAAATGACGCTTGTCGGTATGGTAGGCAGGGCGGGTCATGCTCGGTTGGATTTTCCTTTGAATGGAAGGGAGCCATCCATTTACAGTTCCGAAGATACCAAAAAGGCCTCAAGCCCGCGTGATATTCCCAGCTGATTAATTCAGAATTTTGGTGGCTAAAATTGCTGACTAAGTGAGAATTTAATCGAAATTTGAAGCGCTGAAACCTTGGGAAACCTAGCGAGAGGATTCTTACCTTTAGCCTAAACTTGAATTTCACGAGCAAATAGAGTGCGAAGTACAAAAAGGTGGTCGAATGAGTTTTTTGGAAAAAGAAGAAGGCAAAGAGTCTTCATCGAAGTGGGATTGGGTCATTATGGCTGTCGTAGTGCTTGTTCTCGGCCTGGGAACTTTTGTGTATCAGTACCAAAAAGGTCAATCGACTCATTCCTTTGAATCAGCCGACAGCCTCTATCAGGATAAAAATTATGTCAGCGCTGAGAGCGCCTATGAAGCCTTGAAAGCCGCATCCTATATCACCCCACAAGATGACTCCGTAATCTATTCCCGCCTCGATACTATTCAAACTCTGCGGGAACGCGATGCCGACCTTCATAAACGCCTTCAGGCCGCCTTAAAAATCTCGGATACCACAGGTGCGAGAGACCTAGCAGCCCAGTACAATTCTAAGGGCTTATTGCCGCAGCAAAAAGATTCACTTATAAGCTATTGGGAAAGTCATTAACGATTAGTTTTCGCCAATGAATACGCCGATACTCTGGCTCTTTTTTTGAATCGGTTTCTAGAACCACGACCCAATCAAAATGACTTTGCCAATTGGGACCCATTCGATCGGGCCACTCGACCAGACATAGTGTATCACTAGTAAAATAATGGTCCAGTCCAATTTCCTCCCAGTCCGCATTGGTCTGGAGTCGATATAAATCGATATGGGTGAGGGCATGGCTTCCCTTATATTCATTCACCAAGGCATAACTGGGGGAGTGGACTGTATCAGTTACACCAAGGGCTGCGGCAATTTCGCGCACAACAAAAGTTTTACCTGCACCTAATTCGCCCTGCAATGCAATACAATGTGTGGGAGATAAAAGGCCGGCAAATTCCCAGGCCCAGGCTTGCGTCTGTTCTTCTCTTTGGACGAAAAGCTCGCCGGATTCCAACATTATTTCGCGCTGAGTGTAACCAGGGGAACCAGTACTTCGGGAAGCGACAAACCTCCACTTACCATCTGATCTTTAAATTTGGTGCCGAAATATTGGAATTTGTTGGGGTAGACGAAATAGTTTTGGTCTTTGGCGATGGCGTAACCGTATTCACCGGCTTTTCCCGGTAGTCCATAATGCTCGGGTGATTCCACAAAAAGTGCGTGGCGTTCGTCACAAGAAATCTCTTTGCCCATTTTCACTCGAGGGTGGGGGCTTTTCTCTTCTTGACAGAAGACCTCTGCCGGTGAATTCACCAAAATGGTTCCATGATCGCTAGTGAGTACCACTTTTCGATTTTTGGTGGCATAGTAGCGCAGTATCTGTAACAGGTTGGAAGATTCAAACCAGATCTTGGTCAGGTCCCTGAATCCCGATTCATTGGGAACGATTTCCATCATCAGGGGATTTTCACCCCTTAGTTGGCTCAAAGTCGACATAAAATCAACCACGATGGAGATTAGGGGTTTGTCATCGTGCTCTTCGATTTCTTTTAAGAACTTTTTGCTCTCGTCGCTATACTGCATGTGCATCAGTTCATTGCTATCATAGTGCAGGCCTGCATTGGCGAGTTGTTGCAACAGCAAAGCAGATTCAAATTCGATATTACCCGTTTCTTGAGCTTCCAACATCAAATCCCATTGTGCGGGTTTATTCAGGGCAAATTCTCGCGGTGATTGTCCTGAAAATAAGGCCACCCGACAGACCGCTGCATCGGTTGGCAATAGGGCCCAGGCTACGGCGTTATCAACTTTAAAGTAGGGTTCGAGAATGTGCTGCACCATTAGCCACTGATCTAGACGAAATCCCGACATCACCACAATGCACACTTTTTCACCGGCCTGCAGGGCAGGAATCACTTTTCGCTTTATAGACTGTGTACATAGAGATGGATTGCCAGCTCGTCGCCCCATCCACTGCACGTAATTTTCTTCTACATAGTGGATGAATTTTTTGGTGCTTTCCCGCACTTGATTTTTATGGGTTTCTTCTAGACCTTGGTCTTTAATGGTGGCCAAGTCGACATCCCAGCGGCAGAGACGAAAATAGAGTTTCTCCCATTTAGAAGGAGTCAAGTTGGTCATCAAACTGGCTTTATTCTCAGCATACTCCCGCACATAGGCAGAAGTGATGTGAGTGTTACGAATGGCTCGGGAATGTAACAGTGATTTGCAGACCGAAAGAATTTGGGAGGGGTTAACCGGCTTAGTGAGATATCCATTGATATTTCTGCCTAGAGCCGCTTCCATCAAACGTTCTTCTTCACTTTTGGTGACCATGACCACAGGAATGGTCGAATCATATTCCTTAATTTCTTCTAGGGTGGTGAGGCCGTCTTTTCCGGCCATTTGTTCATCGAGCAAGACCAAATCAAAATGCTGCTGCTTAATTAATGCGATGGCATCGTCACCATTGGTGGCTTTTTCAACTTCATAGCCATGTTCTTCCATAAAAAGGATATGGGCGCGCAGATATTCGATTTCATCATCTACCCAAAGAAGTTTTTTCTTACCGTTCATACTTTGGCTTTTCTGTTAGATCGTAAAGGTGTGACTGGCAACATCACTACAAAGGTTGTTCCATTGTCTTTTTGACTTGTTTCCACGAAAATTCGTCCTTCGTGATATTCAGCAACAATCCGTTTTGCGAGCGAAAGGCCTAAACCCCAGCCTCGCTTTTTTGTGGTAAACCCCGTGCGAAAAATATGCCTTAAGTTTTCTTTGGGGATGCCTTTACCGTTATCGGCAACGGAAATTTGCACAGTTTGTTCGCTTGGGTGAAAATCCGTGGATATTATAATTAATCCTTGGGTAACTTCAATGGAATCGATGGCATTGCGGATTAAATTCTCAAGCACCCAGCTTATGAGCTCCCTATTCATCGATATCTTGGGCTGTTCTTTCAAACTGAGTTCGATAGTGATACGTTTTCCCACATGGGGCAGGCGTGTTTTAAAATAATTAGCCAAATTCTGCGCGATTTCATTTAATGAATCCAATTTGAGTTCGGGAATAGAGCCTATTTGTGAAAAGCGAGTGGCAACTTTGATGAGGCGCTGGATATCGCTCTCCATCTCACCCAACATGCTTAGGTTTTTTTCAGGATCGGGGAGAGCGCCTAGCTTGACTTTTAGGTATTCAATCCAGCCCAATAACGATGAAATAGGGGTACCCAGTTGATGGGCGGTTTCTTTGGCAAGACCGACCCAGAGCAAACTGTGTTCATTGGCCCGAATAATTTGGAATCCAAAATAGGCAATAAACACAAACAAAAAGATGATTAGAGCTTCTAAAGCGGGCATCCAGATCAGCAGATTAACTAGGGGAAGATCATTGTAGTGTAAAAAACCAAAGGAGTGGCCTTCTGCTTCCAGTCGAAGCGGAGGATTTTTTTTATCGAATTCCAGAACGGTTTTTTTGAGATATCTCTGTTCAAGAGCCGAAAGATCAGAAAAGGGCACTTGCGAAACTTCTTTATTCTTGTGTAGAAGCGGATGGGTGTCGATATTTTTCCAATTGATAGGCAAGTTCTCATTGTCGGTGATGATCATCGGCACCTGAGATTTGCGTACGATTTCATTGAAGATGACATTCAATTCATCGCGGTTTAATTGCTCTGCAATGGCTACCGCGTAGAGGCGAGCTTCTTTGTGCGAAACAGTTTCGGCCTGCGTCTGTAAATTGGTGAGAAAGATTTGGTTTAAAATGATAAAGCCACCCAGCAAGGCCAAGGCGCTGCTGTAAAGCCAGTAGCGCAAGCGCGTGGGCGTCTGTTTTGTCAGCCAATCATTGATGGCAGGCCATTTAAACCAGGACATTGTGTTTACAACTTAAGTTTTCGGTCTCCGCCCATGTAAGACTCAAGAACTTGGGGAAGAATAATCGTTCCATCAGCCTGTTGGTGTGTTTCTAAGAGTGCCACCAAGACCCGAGGCGTAGCCAGTGCAGAGCCATTTAAGGTGTGTACAAAATTCATTTTGGGGCCTTGTTTCACCCGAATATTAGCCCGGCGGGCTTGAAAGTCTTCAAAGTTGGAGACCGAAGAAACCTCCAGCCAACGCTCTTCTTTAGGGGCGTAAACCTCGATATCGTAACACTTGGCGGCTCCAAAGCCGATATCTCCGCTACACAGTTCAATGACTCGATACTGTAGCTCAAGTTGTTGCAAAAGCCACTCGGAGCACTGAACCATTTCTTCATGTAGTGCATAACTTGTTTCGGCGCTGGCAAAGCGTACCATTTCGACCTTATCAAATTGATGCAGTCTTAAAAAGCCGCGTGTTTCTTTGCCCCAGGTGCCCGCCTCGCGACGAAAGCAGGGCGTGTAGCCGCAGTAATTAATCGGCAACTGTTCTTCTTGAAAAACTTCACCCGAATGCAAGTTGGTAAGCGGCACCTCCGCGGTGGGGATTAAATAATAGGCATCCTCCGCGCAGCGATACATATCCTCCTCAAACTTGGGAAGCTGACCTGTGCCCTGCATTGATTGGCGATTGACGAGTAAGGGCGGCTGCATCTCTGTAAATCCAAAGCGACTGCTTAAACTATCCAGAAAAAAATTGATTAATGAACGCTCTAGCTTGGCTCCCCGACCCGTATAGACAGGAAATCCGCTACCTGAAATTTTTGCTCCCCGTTCGAAGTCGAAGAGTTGCAGGGTTTTGCCCAGCTCCAAATGATCTTTAGCTTTGAAGTCGAAGCTTTTCTTTTCTCCCCAAGTGCGGCGAACGGGATTTTCGCTGGAGTTTTTTCCTTTCGGGACGGAGGCGTGTAACAGATTGGGCATGCAGAGCATTAAATCATTCCACTGCAATTCAACACTGTTATACTCATCCTGGAGGCCTTTTAGTTGTTCACCGCTTTGCCGCGACTTTTCCATTACTTCTGTTGCGTCTCCGCCCTCGCGCTTGATTTTGGCAACCTCAGCAGAAACTTGATTGCGCAGGGCTTTGAGACTGTCGAGTTCACCGGTCAGTTTGCGTTTACTCTGGTCGAGAGACAAGAGGGAATCCAAATCAAATTTTGCTCCCCGCAAGCTTAAGTTTTGGCGGATGGCTTCTGGTTTTTCTCTCAGAATCTTTGGGTCTATCATGAGCTCAGGTCTCCATTAAGTTGCGTCTTTTGACACAAGCCCGCAAATTTAGCTTATTGAGAGGGCTTTGTATCCACTAGCGGGCAATTTGAGGTCGCTTTACAGATTATTGGCAGAGTAGAGGGCAAAAATTACTGGCGCGATCACGGGCCAGTTTGATGCTCAAATCGCGAGTAAAAATTGGCTGCTAAGTACGACAAGTGGGAGTCTCTCTATCAAGTGTGCCTTATAGACTATTTGCCTTTGTAAATTATGGTCTGACCGAAATCAGGAGTTTCATGTGCGTTTTTTTGCGGTGCTTCTCTTAATCGCCTTACCCCTCACCCTTTCTGCCCAAACCTTCAGTGTGACAGGAACAGTGGTGGATGACGAAAAAGGAAATCCCCTGGTCGGTGTCCGCATTGAAACGCCCAGTGGCAAACAATTGGGAACCACCAATGGCAAAGGCTATTTCACGATTGAGGTCAACAGCAAAAGAGCCCATCTCATTTTCAAGTACCAGAGTTACGCCGACTTAGATATCGATCTGGCGAATTACGTTGAGTTGATCGATATCGAATTCTCCATGCTCTCCGACGTGGTAGAAATCAGGGGAGTCGAAACCAACAAACAGCGACAAGGCAATGCAGGGGGCTTTCGCGAACAAAGCATCGAGGAGTTGGAGAAATTTCAAGGTTTTCGCACCGACCTCAATGATCATCTGCGCAATCTCGAAGGCGTATCAGGCATGAGCGAATTCTCCAGTCGCTTGTCTCTCTATGGGGGCAGAACGAATGATGCAGCTCATTACTTGGGCAGAACCCCCATTCCCAATCTGAGACATTTGGATTTTGCTTTTCCCGGAAATAACAGTGTACTAAATCCCCGGCTGCTGCGCAGTATCAGTGTCAATGATAATCTGGCCCGCGGAGCCATCAATCAAGGCAACAGTTCTGCCCTTCACTACGAATTAGTAGAGGGCGATCCCGATAATGTGCACATGGATGTGGTACTCGGGAGTTCCAATCGCGAAATTAATGCCACCGGCTATTGGGATGGCCGAACTTTTTTAATGAGTGGACGCTGGCTCGATCCCAGTGCCCTAGCCAATTTGGGAGGTGATTTTTTTGTTGATTTGCAGCCCAAGGAAAAGAAAGAACGCTGCCGCAATAATCCTTCAGATAGCACTGCCTGTAGTCGAATTCCTGATCTTATTGATATCACGAGCTTCGACGGATTCTTTTCAACCTACTACCGCGATTCAACGGGCGCCTATTCGCGTCATACTGTGCTTGGACTGGTAGACACCTTTACCATCAGCCGCGACGGAGGAACTCTAGACGGCGAGGTTACCGGAAGCACTTTACTCGATTTGAACTTGGGCAATCAAAAAGCCATTGCCTACGCCTATGAATTATTCAAACCTATGGCAACTGGTGATTTTGAGTTGGGTTTGGGTTTGAAAAGGATCACTACAGAAAGTAAGTGGCTGGATACAGTTACATTTACCGAAGCGAATAACTTTGACTACAGCTTAGAAGAAATTTATGGCCCAGATATCGTTAGGACTAGAGCGCCTATTCAGGGTAATGACTATAACTTGAATTATTCTGGCAGTATCGACGGGGTATGGAGTCCTAAAGGTCTCTTTTTGGGAGGTCGCCCCTCATGGGCCTATGAGGGAGTACTCGTAAATGATCACATCGAATTTTTTGATACCACCAATCGTGGTCGTGATGTAATCGAAAATACTTTTCTAAGCTCCAACGCCATGCTAAGGGAGCGCTGGAAATTAAGCTCTGAAACCGGGCTAGAGAGTGCCCTGGGTGTGCACATGGTTAACGCAGGCGTTCCCTGGCCCTTAGCATCACTTCGCCTGACCCAGGAATTAAATAAACAAAATTCAGTCTTTAGTGAAGTGGCCTTTCGGCATAGTTCTCAATTGCGGCCCACCACCTACCACGTATACGAACCCTATACGACTGGAAGCGGCGAAATCAAATTAGGTTACACGGGAAACCGGGGTGAAATGCTGCGCTATTCTACTACGGCATATACGAGATTATATCGAGAACCCATTTTACCCAGTCCCGAAGTCTATTGGTTCTATGAAGAGACTGAAGCAGCTGATTTCGCCCATGTTTACGGACTTAATGCCACCGGAACATTTCAGCTCAGCCACCACTTTGGCTTTAATGTCAATGCGAGTTTCGTACAAGGCGATTATTACTTGCAAGATGGCTCCGCCATTCCCTGGGACATGAATAGAACTCTTGATCTAGTGAATAACATTCGGGTGCTTCCTCGTAGTGATTCTCTTCTCAGTATGATACTGACTTATGCCGTAAGCAATGGTGTTCCCACCTATCAATATACGCTCGACAATTCAGGGCCGACTCATTATCGCACAATTGCTCAAAGTAGCAGCCACCCCACCATCTCCAGTCAAAGACTCGATGGCCGTATTAACCTTGATTTAAAAAGCAA
>JBBQAD010000048.1:0-11779 GCA_038315885.1 Fibrobacteria bacterium
GCCAGCGCTTGTTCCGAAAACCCACTGATAAAGATGACTGGGATTTCTGGTTGTAAGTCTCTGATCTCCGCGATAAGTTTTGGCCCTGTACTGGTCTCTAATAACACATCAGTGATGATCAGTCCCAATTTTATACTTTGGTTTTTTGCGTGAATCAAGGCCTCTTCGGCAGCGGCACAGGCATGAACTCGATAATTCATGCACTCCAAAAAATCTGTTAACATGCTACGGACCTCTTCGCGATCCTCAACCAGAAGAATTACCCTTTTTTCAGAATTCTGGGAATTTTGAGCCTTAGCTTCCACTATAGATTTCCCGACTCTCCCAAAAGAGGACCGAATAAAGCCTGTACGATAGTGCATTTAATCAAATATTTGCATAGCCTCAGCGCAAGCCCTGGATTTATGTCCAGACTCCCGTTGAATTTTTATGTTTTTATTCTCTTTAATTACCATTTAACCGATATCCGTCTATGACAAACTTGGAAATACTGCGCAGCACGGCATTTCTCGGCCAAAACACCTATTCATTAAGGCAAGGGAGAAATACCTTGGGAAGGGACAGCCGATCGGATATCTGTATTCCCGATCCGCGCATCTCCTCAACCCATACAATACTAATGGTAAATGGGAATTCTGTTGAGATTTTTGACCAGAACTCAACCAATGGCACCTTCCTAAACCAAGAGAGAAAGAATCGCTCCTTATGGGATTATGGTCAACTTCTGGTGGTGGGTGATACAGAAATAGCCTTACGTGGCGATCATAGAGAAACCGAGCTAAGCCCAAAACCCAAGACACAAATGGCCTTGCGTGAAACCGATCTGGACTTCCATATTGTTCAAGAACAAAATATCGACAAAGGCAGCATTGGACAGGTCGGAGAAGGGGGAGAAAGCCAGAAATTTCATAGCTACACTTCCATCATCAATAAAATTTTGAAGACCCTGGCCTCTAGCACTTCAACTTCCGAATTACTTGATGAAGCCATGGTAACCCTTTTTCAAGCAATGCAGTGTCATACAGGATACATACTGCTAGTCGATAAGAGTGATACAGAAGTGGTTCGCGCCCATCTTGCCTTTGAAAATGGAGTCAAAAGCGAAAACCTCGATGAAAAGCTCTATAGTAAAACACTAGTGGCCCGTGCCTTGAAACATCGAAGTGGCTTTATTTTTGATTTCGATGAATCGCAAAGCCAGGAGACTTCATTGAGCATAATCGATTTGCGAATTCGCACGGCGATGCTCTGCCCCATCCACAGTGAGGGTGAAGTTTTTGGAGTGATCTACCTGGATAAACGGCAGGGATCCAGCAAGTATCGCGGCGATGATCTGGCAATGCTGATGAATATGGCAGGAATCATCGGAGTAGCTGTCGAAAATTTGCAGCTCTATAAAAAACTGAAATTAGAAAGCATGATCCGCGACAATTTAAAACGCTTTGTATCGCCCAATATTGCTGAAAGAATTATTGAAGAACAGGGCTCGGGAAACTTTCATCTTCGTTCGCAAAAATCCAATGTAACCATCATGTTTACAGACATACGCGGCTTTACTCCTTTATCTGAAAACCTGACTCCCCTCGAAATCGTGCAACTACTCAACGCCTATTTTTCTGAGATGTCGCAAATTGTGTTCAAGTATGGTGGAACTCTGGATAAATTTATTGGCGATGGGATGATGGTCTTGTTTAACGCCCCCTTTGCTCAACTCGACCATGAAGAGGCTGCGGTTAAAGCTGCTTTAGAAATGCAGCGTTGTTTGATGAATCTATTGCCAAAGTTGACGGCTCAGGGGATACCCCAATTCAGCATGGGAATCGGATTGAATTATGGAGAAGCCGTAGTAGGCTCAGTCGGTACTGAATCCCGCTCCGAGTATACTGCTATTGGTGATTGTGTCAATGTAGCTTCACGAGTCTGTGGAGTAGCGCAGCCTGGCCAGGTTTTGATTACCGAAGAATTGTATCGCCGAATTGAAAATAAATTCAGTATGAATTCAATCGGCCCTGTTCAGCTAAAGGGTAAAAAAGCGGCTATTTCCATTTATGAAGTCAAACAAGAATCTTAGGGTCAAGCCATAAACCAAACTCATAAAAGAATATTTTATGAGATAACCAATTTATCCGTTTCGGTATTTGTAAACCTCATAACCGAATTCCCGCATCACTTGTAACTCTCCCTTTTCGGTCCATATACACAGGGAGGGAAGCTTGACTCCGTTGAAAGTGCTATTCTTAACAATGGTATAGTGAATCATATCTTCAAATACCAGTTTGTCACCTATTTTCAGTTGCTCTGCAAAACTATAGTCACCGATTACATCTCCAGCTAAACAGGTAAGGCCACCCAGGCGATAGGTAAAGGGTTTTACTCCTGGCAAGCCAGAGTTCTGAATATCCGGTCGATAGGGCATTTCTAGACAGTCCGGCATGTGCGCAGTTGCTGATGTATCCAAAATAGCGATATCCATCCCATTATTGACAATGTCCAAAACAGAAGCCACCAAAGGGCCCGTTTTCCATCCAACCGCTTCTCCCGGCTCCAAGTACACTTCTTTGCCCCAACGTTCGCGAAATTTTTTAATGATACAAATCAAGCGTTCAACATCATAATCGGCTCGTGTGATATGATGGCCACCCCCGAAATTTATCCACTTCATTTGCGGAATATATTCACCAAATTTATTCTCAAAAGCTGCTATCCCCCGCTCCAGCGCATCGGAATTGTTTTCGCAATGGGTATGGAAATGAAGCCCTGAGATTCCCTGTAATAGTTCGGGCTTAAATTTTTCGAATGTGACACCCAGGCGTGAATTGGCAGCACAGGGATTGTATAACTCCGTTTCAATTTCTGAATATTCGGGATTTACCCGAATTCCACACTCTATTTTGCGTCCGCTCTGATTGATTTCTGCCAGTTCAACTGAAGATCGGAAACGTTGCCATTGAGAAAAGGAATTAAACACGATGTGATCGGCCACTTTGACAACTTCGGCAAATTCTTCATCTGAAAAGGCAACCGAATAGATGTGACATTCCTTTTGCATCTCTTCTTTGGCGAGCAAAAGTTCATGCAGCGAACTGGAAGTTGCTCCATGTAACACTTCGCGAACCCATGGGAAAGCCCCCCAGAAAGCAAAACCTTTGAGGGCAAGAATAATTTTCGCTCCGCTTTCTGCTTGTACCCTTGCTAAGACACGCAGGTTAGCCTTTAATTTGGCTTCTTCAAGAACATAAGCGGGCGTCTTTACTTTGGTGACATCCAGTGGTAGAGAAGTCTGTTCAATCAATCCACTCATTGATTTTCCAAGGGATGCGGAATACCGGGATTTTCTTTCAATACCCAGGGTAAGCCATATTTATTTAAGGCATCCATAAAAGGATCAGGATCCAACTGTTCTATGTTCCAGACTCCCGGCTGCTTCCATTTTTCTTGTAGCATCATCATCGCACCGATAAAGGCCGGTACCCCGGTTGTGTAACTGATAGCCTGAGCCCCAGTCTCCTGAAACGATTCTTGGTGATCGCAGATATTGTATATATAAGCCTGCTTCTTTTGCCCGCCCTTAAGCCCGGTCATCAAGCATCCAATATTGGTCTTTCCCTTGGTACGCGGTCCTAATGAAGCAGGGTCAGGTAGCAAAGCTTTCAAAAATTGCAGAGGTACGATTGATTTTCCTTCATATTGAATTGGTTCAATTGATGTCATTCCTACATTGGTGAGTACTTTTAAATGGGTTAAATAACTCTCTCCGAAGGTCATCCAAAAGCGTGCCCGCTTGAGTCCTTTTATATTTTGCACTAAGGATTCTAACTCTTCGTGATACAATAGGTAAGTATCTTTTTCACCAATTGCTTCAAAATTAAAACGGACCTTGTGTTCCATTGGCTCGGTTTCAATCCAGTGACCCGATTTCCAATAACGACCCTTAGCACTTACTTCTCGAATATTAATTTCGGGGTTGAAATTAGTAGCGAAGGGATAACCATGGTCTCCTCCATTTGCATCTAAAATATCGAGATAATTAATTTCGTCAAAGACATGCTTTTGAGCATAGGCGGTAAACACATTTGTAACACCTGGATCAAAACCTGATCCCAATAAGGCCATTAAACCCTTTTCTTTAAAGCGCTCTTGATAGGCCCATTGCCACTTGTATTCAAACTTCGCTACATCAGGAGATTCATAATTGGCCGTATCCAAATAATCCACACCCGTCTCGAGACAGGCATCCATTATCGACAGATCCTGGTAGGGCAAGGCAAGGTTTAAGACAAGATTAGGTTTAAGTGCCTTAATCAATTCGGCGGTTTCTTTGGTATTATCAGCGTCGACCTTGGCCACTTTGATATCACGGCCCCAGCGTCGCTTTACATCGGCCTGAATGTCTTCACATTTGGAAAGGGTTCTACTCGCTAAACAGATTTCTCCAAAAATATCAGGATGCTGACAACATTTATTTACAGTGACTCGAGAGACTCCACCTGCACCGATGATCAGCACTTTTTTCACAAACCCCACCTTAAGAACAAGACAAAACTAAAAGTTAGCAATGTTCGTTTTGTAAGACTCGTGGCAATTATTTTATGCGTCAAGATTCCCAAAAAATTGCCTGGAAAGCAAAATATTGTCCGACTAGCTAAATTTTGTTTATGACGCAATCAAACTGTAATCTGATCGAAAAATCCTGCATCCCCTGCCGAGGCGGCACACCAGCGCTTTCTAAAGCTGAAAGTCAGGTACTATTGGCAGAACTTCAGCATTTAGAACTCGAAACATCTGCCGAAAAAAACAAATCGTGGAAGATTGAGAAAAACCATCATCTGCTTAAAGAGTATCACTTCTCAAACTTTTTGCAGGCCCTGCAACGAGTCAATGAGATTGGGAAAATAGCAGAACAAGAAAGCCATCATCCAGAGTTACAATTTTCCTGGGGCTATTTGAAAGTCAAAGTTTGGACGCATAAAATTGAGGGCCTCACAGAAAATGATTTTATTCTGGCTGCAAAAATAGAAGAGCTCAATTTGTCTTGAGAGAAATTGAGTCCATAGCTTGCGTTGCTTGCCTATATCTCTACGCGAGATGAGGTTTCTGCTACTTTCACGCGTTTACTCAAAGAACGATTACCCAATTGGCCACAAGCTGCCATGACTCCCTGGCCCTTGGTTCCTCTTAATCGAACCTTGATACCGGCTGCCTCGACCCAGGCAGCGAATTGTTTTGTTCTTTCTTCACTGGGGGAGTTATAGGGAGAATCAAGACGGGGATTGTAAGGGATAAGATTAACCATTACACTCAAATCCCTTAAATATTCGCCCAACTCAAGAGCATGTTCGAATTCATCATTTACCCCGGCGATTAAGACATACTCGATCATGAAATAATTCTTGGCAAGCCCGAGAGGAAAGGCCTGCATAGATTTTTTTAGCTCCGCCATAGGATTGATTCGATTAACCGGCATGAGTTGAGAACGAATGTTATCGTTAGGGGCATTTAAACTTATTGCCAGCTTCACCTTGCCTAGATTTTCAGATCTATCACTTCTGATTATTTCTGCTAATCGGTTAATTCCCACCACATTGCCCACAGTTGAAATACAGATTCCCGATGTCGGAATGTTCAATCCGCGCTGATCGCTCATCACGCGAATTGCTTGTATCACTTCAGTCAGATTGTCGGTTGGTTCTCCCATACCCATAAAAACCAAATTGCGGATGGGTTCGCGTAATACAAAACGCGCAACCATGATCTGCATTACAATTTCTTCGGCACTTAAATTTCTTAACAGTCCCAACTGCGCCGTTTCACAAAAACTACAACCTCGTTTACAACCAACCTGGCTTGATACACAGAGCGACTTATACTTTCGCATCGGTATCACTACAGATTCGGTCTCAAGGCCGTCTTTCAGCTTTATTAAGAACTTTAAAGTTTCTCCATCTTTCTTAACTACATGGGGTTCCGGGAGCTCCAGGGGAAAATCGGAGCTTATTTTTTTAGCGAATTCCAAGTGATGACGAAAATTAACAATTTGAGATACCTCAGTAGAAGCACTGGAAAAAAGCTGCCTAAATAGCGCACCTGAAAAGTATTCTCCTTTTTTATACTGGGTATTAAACAGCGTTTCGAATTGCTGATAATCAAGGCCAAGTAACTGCATAGCTGCCAATGTTAAAAAGGATTGTCCACCTGGAAAGGGATTTGCCCGTATTGATTAACAATTATATGGAATGAAGTTCTAATTGTCTTGATTTAGCGGGGAGCATTCGGGTTAAGACATATTCTTCACAAAAAAGCTGAGGGCTGGTAGCCTCCTCTAGGTTGGCCACATATTGCTGATTATTGACAGAGGAAACCAGAAATCGACGGAATTTTTGAGTTTTAAATTTAGGGATTTGCGAAAGCCCTTCGCTGCTGCCTAAGATACAGGCTTCACCAACAACTTCACTCAATTTTTTGTAGTCGGATGTATCAGATAAAAGTTTGGGTGTAATCTTTAGGTTTCTAAAGGTCTGGAGAATCGTCGGATAATTGGGTAAGGAGTTTGGTGCCAGATAAATGGGTACTTTTAATTCTTCAATCTCTAGCGATTCCTGTTCGTAAATTGGAAAGGTCATGACCATTAACATGCCATGCTCATCAGGCGATGAAAGATTTTTTGAGTAGGAATTGATTTTTCCGCCATGACTCTCTACGATTGTTCGTGTAAAAGAAAGACCTAGCCCAGTACCCTCATTTCGTGTTTTTGTGGTATAGAAAGCCTGAAAAAGTTTTTCCATTTCTGCCTGGGTACAGCCTAAGCCATTGTCTTCAATACTGACTAGCATAACGGAATCATTTGAGCGAAGGTGGATTTTAATTTCTGGTGTTACAGACTCCCCCATAGCTTCTAGGCTGTTTTTAATCAAATTGATAAAGACATTCTCCAGTTTTTTCCAATCTCCATAGATAAACTGTTCTTGGGATTCAGTCTCAATCAATATATGCTCTTTTTTTCCGGGGAAAAAACGTTCAATGCAGCTTTGAATCAACGAAACCAGATTGACTGGATGTTTTTCTTTAATAATTCTCGATTTACTTAACTCTAAAATCTCTTTAGTGAAACTGTTCAATTTATGAACGCAACTGATAATTCGATTGGTGATCTCTTTTCCTCGAACGCTTAAATTTTCCATCTCCAATAACATCTGAGATTGACCAGAGATCATAAACAAATGATTCTTAATTTCATGATTTATAATAGCCGTTGACTTACCTAGTTCCTTAAGATTATTGGAATCTTCCAATTCGGAGTACGCAGTTTGAAGTTTTGAGAAGGCGGTATCTCTATCCTGCAATAGTTGAGCAAATCGTTCGGCAAAAACAAGGGCACCGCTAAAACCGAAGCCCAGTATGCCGATAACCTTGAAACTAGGGATTACTTTTGTGGCTGAAGTTAACAGTCCGGTCATGTCGAGTAGCCCGCAGAAGCCAAGAAAAGAAATTCCGAATAAGTGAAACACTAATATCCTTCGGGAATGTTCATCAACTTTATTAAAACGAGAAACAATTGTTTTAATAAGTATTGTTATTATCCCTAAGATATATGGAAAAAATATCGTGTAATATAGTATACCGCCTGATACTGAGTTTCCTTTTATTCCTAACATTGAATTTGTAAAAATCAAACAAGAGATAATCACACTTACCAAAATCAAAGTCCTAAACAATTTTATATTACTTGACTTTGTAATAACCATCAAATAATGAACGAAAAATGGAGATACAAAGCAGGCAATAACATGAAGCATTCTTTGCCAATACAAGGTTTGCGACAGACCAACAGATTCGGTTGATGCCCACAGATCAATAGCTGCCATGCCACAAGTTAGACAAAGCGAAACCCCAAAAAAACGGAAACTATTGTCGAATTTGGTGCGAAAGTCGATCAAGATAAAGAAAAGCCCTGTAGCCAACAGGAACATGCACATCGTGCGCAATATCTCAATCATACGCCATCAGACCTAACTACATTAAAATCAATGTTTTAGGATACACAAAGAAGAATCCACTTGTCAATAACGCAGAGGCACTTTTCTTATTGACAAATGGGAATTTTACTTCGATAACAATTAGTTACTTAGGCACAACAAGGATTGCAAAAATATGCCTTCAGCAACGAAGATGGGGGCCATTAAGCTCTTGCTAGGATAGGGTAAATGACAGAATTCAATGGGCTTAGTAATAGATTTCTGGTTATAGCAGAATATCACTGTATTTTGGATTTGCTCTAAATTCTCAAAATATGGAAATGCAGCAATAAATTCGAGGTCTGTTTTACGAATCCGATCCTGCTTTCTTAAAGCTTCACAATGCTGTTGAAGTGCCTTATTTAGTTTTAATATTCGGCCTTCCGGATCAAATTCATACTGGCATACTTTATCAAGTCGTTTAAAATTGCCGAGAAAACGAAACCATAAAGAATAAAAACTGGCCAGTGGGTAGTACAAATGCAATCGATAGTGAAATAAATCGCCAATTTGACGGTGTTGATCCAAATAATCAAGAATTCCTGAAAATAAATCATGAACCAAGCGCAAGTTTATGTTCTTCTCTTGTAATACAATCACAAGGAAATTCAAAATGTTTATGTTACTTACTGGATCCATTTCATTATGCTTGTCATATATCCATGTCAAGATGCCCGAATCTCCTTGCTTCAAACCAGTATCATAAGAGAGACCTCCCATCCCATACTTTCCTCTACCCCATACATGTTCACTTAATATGTTAAGTGTTTCATTAAGTTGCTCAGTTTCAATAGATTTTAATGGTTGGCTTAAAAAGCCGAGTTGTTTTAATCTCAGATAAGATGCAATTTGAATACAATGGCTATCATTATCATATTCATTTAGACCTGTGCTAAAAAAAATCTTATAGATTTCCGTATTTTTATCCACTAAATTATCTGTTTTAAGGTAGTAACCAAACATAAGCAAAGGAACGTTTCTATTTTGCAGAATAAACCCATTGTCCTCTGATAATCTGGAGTATTCATTTAACTTTTCGGGTAAATTCGGTGGCAATTGATAACCGATATGTACAGCCGCATCTACTGCAGTTTCAAGAATCAATAAATCACTGCAAAAAGATCGACATGTGAAAAAGTATCGTCCATTTGGATCTAGAGTCTCTGCTAATCCATGCTTAGGACCTGGTTTATAGCCGCAAAGCATATTCCAAAATAAGGACGGAATGAAATAGCGCCGCATCTCTGGCACAGTTCGAAAAAGACGCCACCAATCTTTAATTCCAAACGTCTCATGCCATCCCCCGCGGAGTGTACCATAGTCGCCGAGATAGCCCTTTTCCATAAAGGTTTTAATAATCTTATCAATCGACTCAATGCAAAGAGCGTGAAGATCTGCTGGCAGTTTTTTATTCAAGTGACTCTCAATATTTTTTTCTGGATGTGGTACAGACATCAATATCTCCCATTAATCGAGTGCTTATTGGCATATCAGAAAATGCGATAGAACCGACGCGAAAATTTTATTTTGATTTGATTCTTCACCCTTATTTTTAAAACTTAATTAAGCAGTCATGAGCTTATTGATAATTTATTGCCTCGGAATTTCCCTTTGCGTTACTCTGATTGCGTATTACGAAAGCAGCAAGGCTCCCTGGTCTCCATTTTTGATCTTATCAGCCCTTCTCTGTCTGTTCTTGCCATGGCCCTACGCCCTGACCTGGCTAAGTCCGGGTTTTAGCCTTCACTATTGGTTGCATTCTTTCCCACTGCAACTCTTTGCCCTAACCTTAGTTTTTCAATTGCTGTGGGACCAAATTTTCTGGGCCTTTTTCTACGAAAAGATCCTAAAAAAATATTTTTCCAGACGCCTGCCATACTATTCAATTCTCCAAGCCACCGAAAATTTGATGGAAACTGGACGAACCAAGCATGGCTTATCCAAGCAAAAAATTCAGCTCATTTTTGGAATGTTTATTTTGGTCTGGGCACCTATTGCTGAAAACTGCTTTTACTGGGGTTTTCTTTATTCCGGACTGCGAAGTCAATGGGATTTTTTGACTAGCTCACTAGTTGTATCACTACTGTTTGCCCTGCGCCATGTATTTCAATTCGGGATTTTGAAACCTATCCCCTGGCCAGCTTCGATTGCTTTGGGAATCAATACATTGGGGAGTGGAATATTGATGAGCTATCTATTTGAAAAAACGGCGTCTTTATGGCCGCTAATTCTCATTCACCTATTATTAAATGCCATATGGATGCTATCCCAGCTGTTTGTAGCAAAGCAGACTGAGACGATTGCTTGATATTCTAGTCTTGATTAAACTGGAGGCGTCCCCGTAGATCGATGGCTTGTGTTCCAAACAAATAATTTGCCCCGCTAAACCAGAGTTCATTCCCTTGCTTAGCTGCTCTTGCAGCATAGGGGCGAATTGATACGATGGGAACTGACTTTAAAACAAAAGTGGGGATGGCTGTTTCGATGTCCGACCAGGGGGCTGCGATAAATGGCAAAGGTTGAAGTGCAACATAGGATACGGTTACTCCGCCTGTCTCGAAGAAGTAGCCGCGTACCAATCTACCCTTCAGCGAAATAGCAGAACCAACCCGGGCTTGGATAATGGAGTCCAATAAGGCAGAGGAATCCAATTTGATTTGATACCAAGATACAGCATAAACACCCAAAGTCTTTTTACCAGAATCACTGGAACTAAACTTCGCCTTTAATTGTTCAGCAATCGAATCTAACATACTGCGCGGATTGATACTCCCAGGACGCAGATCAACATAAGCTACACCGCTTAAGCCCTTGTCCTTGAATATGAGAGTCCATACTGAATCGGCAGAGGTCCATTTGTTTGAAAATGTGCTGCTAAATTTCTCGTTCTCCAGGACAAATTGGCTCGAATTTGTTTGGGCCGAAGCTAGCGTGAAAAGGGCCAATAAACCGGTCACCGATAACGTTATTTTTCTCAATGATCTCTGGACCATAAGATCCCTCCTTACTAACGACAAAAATCGCATTTGAAGACTAATCTAGCCTCCCTATTACTTTAGTGTATAGCCTTTTAGCCCTTACAATCGGAACGATTAGGGATGTTTAGGCGAAAAAACGAATTCTTGGTCCCGATAGTCCACTTCCAGCTTGTCATGCTCCTTCAAAGACCCCTCAACCAACAGACGACTAATAGGAGTTTCCAAGACCGATTGAATATATCGATTAATGGGCCGGGCCCCAAAATTGGGATCATAACTATTCTTTGCAATTGCCTCTGCCGCGGCATCAGTGAGATGAGCCTCAATCTGCTGTTCCGATAAAAGCTTAGCTAAGTCGACAAAACGAAGTCTCGCAATGTCAATTAATTGTTCTACTTCCAAGGGATGGAAGACCAGAATTTCGTCAATTCGATTGATAAATTCAGGTCGAAAGACCTGCCGCAGTTCGGGCATCATATCCGCAGCCTTGAGTTTCTTGCCTTCTTCAAAAAATCTCTGGGCTCCGATGTTGGAGGTCATAATAATGATACAGTTTTTAAAATCCACCGTCCGACCCTGAGAATCGGTGAGGCGTCCTTCATCGAGTACCTGCAAAAGGGCATTGAATACATCGGGATGAGCTTTTTCAGTCTCATCGAGTAACAATACAGAATAGGGATGACGTCGCACAGCTTCGGTTAATTGGCCTCCCTCTTCGTAGCCAATATACCCTGGGGGAGCACCAATTAATTTGGATACCGAGTGCTTCTCCATAAACTCACTCATATC
>JBBQAD010000159.1:0-7811 GCA_038315885.1 Fibrobacteria bacterium
CCACAATGTCCAAATTGTGTTCGCTTACCAATTCTAGAGCATCTTCTGCAGAACTGGCCAAATAGATGACAGAGGCAACAGGTTTTAAGGTAGCATGTAGTATTTCACGGATGTGCTCTTCATCATCGACGATGAGCACACGACCGGGTGATTTTGTTTGGCTATCAATTTTTGTCATGTATCACTATCCGAATCGTTGTAGGCGCGGAAGACTCAGCGTGAAGCAGGAGCCCGGTTCACCAGGCTCGTAATATAACTCCCCATTCATTTCTTGTGCAATTTTGCGGGATGTAGCCAATCCCAAACCCGTTCCGCGATTACTGGTGGTGAAAAAAGGTTCAAAAAGCTTACTTCGATGCTCAAAAGCTACACCTGGGCCTTTATCTTCCACTTTTATTTCCCAGTTACTGTCTGCGAAACCCAAGGATATTTGGATGGGGATTTGGTCGGGTTGATAACGACGGGCATTTTGAGTCAAATTGAGAAGAATTTGCTGAATGGCATGGGAGTCGCCTATAGCCTTAGCGATACGATGAGTGGAATAAATGACTAACGGTTTTACCTGATTCAAGGAATTCTGGGTAATCACAAAAGCTTCAATCAAACTGTTTAGTTCTAATTCCACCATTTGCACCTGGAAAGGCCGTGAGAATTGCAGAAATTGATGAACCACTTCATTTAACCGCTGAGAGTCTTTTAATATGATGTCAACAAACTTCATATCACTGTGGCCTTGGTCTCGCAAAACCTGGGCGGAACCGTAGATTCCCTCTAAAGGATTTTTAATTTCATGTGCCATGGTAGCGGCAATCATGCCCACGCGGCCCAAATGTTCTTGTGAGGAACGGTGCTGCAAGAGAATCACTTGATGGACATAGTTTCCTAGCATTTCAGCAAGACTGCTCATCAAATCAGATACTTCTTCCCAGCGTTCAGCGTGATACTGTTTTTCATTGAATAACAATAGCCCGATCAGACTGCCTTGTGAACAAACGGGAAGGCAGAGATCACACTTTAATCGCTGTAATCGTCTCAAATCCATTAGTGCCGAATATTTTTCACTGATTTTGGCATTGCTGGTGCGCAGTTGTGAAAAAATTTGTCGCCGAGAAATTAGCCGATCGGTTGGCATGGCCTTCATGATGGAAGGCAGAGATATATTGGTTTTGTTGCCGATTAGTTTTTGCTCCCCAATAAATCGGCTGTGTTCTCGCTGAAACTCATCCTGCCGATATTCAAAAAGAATGCCGCGTCCATCATCCAACCCAAATTCGTTGATCATTTCATTTAAAGTCAGAGTAAACATTTCTTCCGGGCTGTGCATACTGGTGAGTTTGGCCGATAGATGGGAGAGGAGCCTTCGATACGAATAGCGCACGGGTGTTAAACGTCTTCTCACCATTTTTTGCAAGTAGATTCCAGGAGGAGTAAGCACCAATAGCTGCAGGGCCGATGCCATAGCAACACTGTTTGCAGTGATATCAAAAGTCAGCTTGGAAAGGCACCATAGGGAAGAAAACCAGACTCCATAAAAGGCAACACATAGACCGATAAAATACGCCAGCGACAAACCGACATAGCGAAGCATTTCCCCTGCGCCCATTAAGTTGAAACGAAAAATTGCCCAGTACAGAATTCCCCCGAAGACGCAGGCGCTTAAATCAGATAAAGGATAAAGCGGAGTAGTATAAATTGACACAAATTCCAGCGAACCCAAACCATAGCCGAGAATCGCCGCGTAAAAAATGGCGGTGGCCTGGCGGCGGATTTCAGGGATGCGTCGGTAATGCCGAGGATAGAGAACAAAAGTTCCGATACCAATAAAAAGTGAATAGATACATAGATAGAAGGAGTAAAGGGTAGTAGGATGTTTGAAATATCCATACCTGGTTGCAATTAATTCCGTATACAAAAGTTTTTGTTGATCGAAATAAATGAATAGGAGAGCCGCTGCATATCCAAAATAGGGAATTGAACCGATAAAACCCCGGTCGCGAAAACTGATTCGGAAAGCCAAATGGCAGAAAGAAGCAAAAATCAAGGATGCGCCTATAAAAGACAATTCCGCCCAAAAGGGTACGTCAACTTTCAAGCTGCTTACAAGACTTAGATTTTTTATGAATTTTCCAAATTGCCATAAAAAAATGGAGAGTAACAGAACGGCAAATGCGAGTGCTCCCCGGCGTTGCAATCGAAAACAAAGAACCGAGAGGAGCAGGGCACAGGAAAATAAGGAAATACCAGAAAAAAGGATCTGGGGATACGTAAAGAACAAATTTGAAAACATCGGCACTCAATCTGCTAGGATGCCCATTAAATATAGCGAATCGGTGAATAAAAAAAGGTAAAGGAAGCTTGGCAGAAAATGATCGACAATAGGATCCAATGGGTTTTTTAAGAGGAAATATGCTGCCCGCTTTGGGCATCGCTCTGGCAGGGATGCTCTGGGGTGCTACTGGTCCTTTTGTAAAGCACTTGAACTTTCATCCAGCCAGCCTAGCCTGGTTTCGCACTGCCATCCCTTTTCTTCTTCTCACCCCTTTTATCCTTAGTGATCGAGCGGTATTTAAACAGGGTTGGGTTTATCTGGCCTCAGGGCTCAATGCCATGCGGATGTTATTCTACTTGGCAGCCTTTACACTGACATCGGTATCGAATGCGGTTTTGCTATTGTATACTTATCCGGCACTTGTAACACTATTGGCCTGGCTTTTTCTTTCAGAAAAGCTGACGTTAAAAAAAATTGTCTGGATTTTATTAGCTCTACTAGGAACTTTTATCATATACAGTCAATCGGTCAACATTACTCCGAAAGATTACTTGGGAATGAGCTGCATGCTCGCATCGGTGATACTGTATTCTCTAAGCCTTATCGTATTTAAAAAGAAGGGCACCGCATATAGTCCAAGTGTAAATATTGTGGTGCAAAACTTTATGGGAGCTTTGCTCTTTCTTCCCTTTATTTTGATCTATCCTCCTGCTAGCCTTGTGTTCACACTGACCGCCAGTCTTTATGCATTTTTAATGGGAATTTGTGGATTCGGACTTTTTTTTTACGGAATTAAACATATGGAATTGGGAAGTTCAGCCATGCTCGCCTATACAGAAGTACCCACGGCTCTGATACTCGGCGCTTTGTTTCAACATGAGCAGCTTAGCCGCACTGGATTGTTAGGTGGCGCCTTGGTGATGGTGGCTGCGGTGGGACTGCAATGGAATCCCAAGAGAAAATAAAAAGAGTTATTTAAACGGCCCTATTTCTTTTTAAAGAGAAGGGCAGCCCAGCTCATGGTATCAACCACGCAGCGGGCGGTTGTAACCAGTGTTTCACCAACAGTATAGGCTCGTATAGCCGATTCCTGCACATAGAGGGGAGGGTTCTCCAAGACAACCGTGCCTTGAAACCACTTTTCAGTCAGATTGCTATTACGTAGACCTCCCGGTATGCCTTTTGAGAAAGGTTCCTGACCAGCCAGCAAAGATGCCTGCACCTTAACTTTTAATTGAATTTTGTCTAATGTATGTAAACGATAAATGCCCTTTCGGCCTTCGACGACTTTATCACTTAATTGTTGAGCATCTTCCTCTACAGATTTTCGGATTTTTTCTGGAATTGCCCCAGTCAATTCTAACTCTATCATAAAATGTCCCGAATCCAGTTTGCCTTCCAGAGTGGATCCATAGAGTGAATCGCTTTTTAAACTGGACTTTTCATTTACGGCATTTTCTGCATGGAATTCTGCAATAATATTGACATCTTTTACTTTCTCAACTTCAAACGCCGTGTATTGCCATTCTTTGTCACGACCGGTCACTTTTGATCCAATGAGAGCGTTGTTGATCTTTTCTTTTAATTCTTTGTGAAGAATAGTCGCTTGTACAATTTCTTTGATACCTGAGCCGGATAAGGAAAGTAGTGCTTGATTACTCCCTTTAAATTCAGGTTCGAGATAGACCCGAACCCCCGGTTTTAAGCGGGTAAAGTACTTCGCATCCTCAAAGCGTACATCAATTCGAAATTCATTAAAGTCAACAATTCTGCCCAATGATTGGCCTTCAATCATGTTTTTGGGAGGATGGTAAACAAGTCCCTTAAGTTCATTATTTTGGGGAAAAGCAGGGTTTTTGTTCATAGTTGAATCAGGAAAAAAGTAGCCTTCCTGCTCGGCTCGAAGTGTATCGGCTCGGGTAGAGTCGTTATTCCAAGTAAAAATAAGCATTTCCCCCGGAAGCACTTTCTGGGCTCTGTTTACCTGATATTGAATGGCCAGCGCCGCTTTTGGTGCCTTAATTTCGGTATATCTTGGAATTACCCTCAGCTTTCCGCTGTCTTTGGCATTGATGACAATCTCATTTGGCCAAAACGACAGAAAAAGAATGGCGGCAATCATCAGTGCTACAAACAGGAAACCTAATATTTCAATGTATACAACATATTTAGCCCTAAGTCGGCGAAGCCATTTAGACTTAGGCCTGTGAAACATTTCTTCAATTGAACGATTGGGATTTATCTTCATTTTGTAATCCTTAGA
Organism: Fibrobacteria bacterium; assembly: GCA_038315885.1. Taxonomy (GTDB): domain Bacteria; phylum Fibrobacterota; class Fibrobacteria; order UBA11236; family JBBQAD01; genus JBBQAD01. The sequence goes on from JBBQAD010000159.1 coordinate 4,533, forward strand.
GTCACTACAGAAGTTTTATGCAACATGGGTATTCTCTTCGTCAGCGCCGTGGTGAAAAAGGGAATGCATACGGTAGAACCCCCCCTTTAATGCGATTAATTGTTGCAAAGTCCCCTCTTCGAGAATTTGGCCGTCTTGCATGTAAACGATTCTGTCTGCGTAGGATAGTGTATTTAGCCGATGAGTTACCATTATCGTGGTCTGACCCTTGCGAACCGATGTCAGAAGTTCCATGATGTCCTTTTCAGTTCTTAAATCGAGAGAAGAAGTCGGTTCATCCAGAATCCAAATATCAGGGTCGCGCAGGAGTGCTCGAGCTATGCCAATTCGCTGTCTCTCGCCTACACTTAATTTTGAACCTTCTTTCAGATCAGTATCAATTCCTTCTGGCAGTGAACGAATTAATTTTCCCAACTGAACTTCATCCAATGTCTCAATCATTTTATTTTCAGAGGCACTACTTTCAGAAAAATGCAGATTTTCCCAAATTGTGCCTTTAAATATGAATGTATCCTGTAAGACCACTCCTATTCGTTTTAACAAAGAATTTTGTTTCAAATAACAAAGATCTTTGCCATCGAAACTGACCTTTCCTTGATCAGGGTCATAGAGACGGAGTAATAAATTTAGGAGCGTAGATTTACCTGAACCGGAATGTCCCACGATTGCTAAAAACTCACCCGGTTTTACATCCAAATTTACGTTCTTCAAAATTTGATGGTTATCTTCATATGAGAAGTTCACATTCTCTACTTTAATTTCTCCCAACAATTTTTTGACTTTTATTGCACCCGGAAGATCTGCAACTGGAGAAATTTTATCCCAAGTCTGAAAGAACCGTTCAGCGGGAGCAATTTTGTTGCGTAGATTATTAATTGTTTTTATAACTGTCTCAATGGGATCATCCAATCTATTGAGATAGGGGATGATGACCAAGATCATTCCGTAACTGATATTGCCCTTAATAACCTGGTAAAACAATACACCATTGATAATCATTCCCTTGATCATGCCTACAGCACCAGTAGTTTGATAGTACAACTGGCTGACAAAGACAAAGAAACTGGAAACTCTCATCAGCCGGGTAACCGTATGTAAATAAGATGCTACTTCATGGTTGATACGGCCGAATACCTTTACCGTCAAAGCACCCGAGATACCTTCTTGTAAACGGGAATGGGATTTCTCATTCGCTGAGCGTTTCATGAATTCAATTTTTCTTCGCCAGGTTGTATAAATCCAGGCTGCTATAGAATTGAAAAGTGTAACACCGATACCAATGGCAGCCAAACTCGGATCGATTAAGCTTAGAAACAAAATCGACATCAATACTTCATAGACTTCAGTAATAAGACTACTTATTACGAATTGTGCGATTGTTAATACCCCAACCACATCATCCCACATTCGATACATGTGCTCGCCAATACCACGTCGATAAATATGAGTGAGAGAGAGCTGCTGCACTTTTCTATAGAAATGAATCTGTAGCCACAACCCAGCACGTATGTTCAGGTAAGTACTCAAGGCTGCACTAATATGTCGAATTACCATACCTTGCAAGTCAATGAAAATCCAGGCAATAACAATGAACCAAAAAAGATTCCAGTCCTTTTCGGGGAAAACTCTGTCATACACCAACTTGTCTAACCAAGGAAATAAAACTCCCAGGGTACTCCACAACAATCCCAAGAAAATTGTGAGTAACATCCATCGCCAATATCCATTGATTACTCCCATACAACGCCAAATAACGGCCATTTCATGTGAGATTTTCCGTTTGCGGATAACCAGATTTTCATCAAAACCGACCGGTTTAAAGTGACGGCTTTTAAAGATGTCAATGCGGTGTCTCATCAATGGCCTTCCTCTTGTTCACGCCATAGATCAGCATAGATTTTGCTGTTCGCCAATAATTCTTTATGAGTACCAATAGTCTCTAAGCCGCCATTGGCAATAACCGCAATTCTATCAGCAAATTGGATGGGAGATAGTCGGTGGGAGATTATAAAGGAGCTGTGAGTACGTGTTACTTTCTGGATGGTTTTCATCACGTGATGTTCCGATTGCACATCAAGGTGAGCAGTGGGTTCATCGAAGAGTAATACTTTGGGGTGGCGGATAAGAGCACGGGCGATTCCCAGACGTTGCTTTTGACCTCCTGAAATATTTGTGCCTTCGCCTAGCCAAGTATCCAATCCATCGGGCTGTTCTGCCACGAAATCGCTTAGATCTGCTTCTTCAATGGCAGCCAACAAATTGGCTTCATCAGTATAAAGGTCTCCATACATGACATTCTCTCGAATGGTACCTGAGAACAGAAATGTATCTTGTAACACTACTCCAGTTTGTTCAATAAAACTCTTTAACCGTATATCCTTTAAGTTATATCCATCGATTAAAACTTGCCCTGCATCTGGATCGGCCAGCCGGAGAAATAGATTTAGAATTGTGCTCTTACCGGCGCCTGAAGGGCCGACCAAGGCAATAGTTTCACCTGCGCGCACTTTGAGATTTAGATTATTTAGTATCACTCTTTCAGGGATATAGCCAAAACGAACATTTCTAAACTCCACATCACCTTTTAAGGGAGGCAAACTGGGAGCATTGGGCTTATCTTGGATTTCCGGAATCTCATCCATGACCTGAATCATTCGTTCAGCGGGAATAAGCTTCATCCGAAAACGCTGGATCATTTCCATCACCCCTTTAAAGGGTTTTAAGAACTCAAAGACCAGAAAGGTGATCACTGTGATTTCGCCAATGGTAATTTCTCCATTCATTACCATAATTGCACACCAGATAAACACTCCTCGATTGAGAATAATGTCCAGGATCTTCATCGGTCCCTGTGCACCTAGCCACTGAGCCCATAACCATTTGTAATGCCAACGCTGGGTAAAATTCAATATTCCGAAATAGCGGTGCTCAGCCCATCGTTTACGTCCAAAGGCCTTGATATTTTTTAGGCCAGCCACAATATCCCGCATGACTGCGTATCTCTCTTGTGAAAGAGTTTTATCATCGAATTTAAGTTGTTTGTACCACGTGTTATACTTCTGTACCATGATGCTCCAGGGCACAAAGTAACAGAAGACCCATATGCCTATCCTCGGTTCGATGGTGCTGATCAAAAGAGCAGTGATTGCAGCTCGGTAAATAGCTTCAAAAATTTCCATCCAATCATCTGTTACCATTCCAGTTAAGCCGCTATATATATCTTCATTTCCGATATCTTCCGAAGTTCGATACATATTTTCACCGATGGGACGGTTGCGT
>JBBQAD010000073.1:0-10233 GCA_038315885.1 Fibrobacteria bacterium
ACCGGTTCTGATTTTTTTTCTGCTTAGCGTTCAAATTTCCCATTACTTGATAACGGCGCTTGCCAAATGTTTTCTGGGTCCCAAGTGGTACTCCTGGGTTACAGATAACCGATTACATCATATCGCCGCCAGCGCCTATAGCTGGGGCTGGGCGCGCTTCATCCCGTGGGATAAATGGAAACAGGTGATTTTTGTTACAAAGAAAATTGAAAAACCCTTGCAGTTGATGGCTTTTACGATTGAACTTCTGTCACCTTTGGCTCTGTTACATCCTTATTTAGCTATTAGTCTTTGTATTGCTTGGGCCGGTTTTCATTTTGGTGTTTTTTGCTTGTCGGGACTTTTATTTTGGGATTGGATACTGACCGATTTGGCCATAGTATTTTTCATCACTCAATTGCCTGACTCTGTTACTCTACAAAGTTTTGGACTCTGGCCATGTCTAGTATCACTGGCATTTTTGGCCCTCTTTCCCTTGCGCCATAAACTTTGGAAGCCCATGCCCTTGGGTTGGTTTGATACTCCCTTTACCCAACGCATTCATTGGAGAGTAAAGGGCGAAAGCGGGCAAGAATATGGACTGTATAACAATTTCATGTGCCCGCATGAAAGACTCTACGGAAAAGTAAATGCCTGCTTCTTTGCCCCCGTACCGGTTATCACTTATCATTTGGGCGAGGTGTGGAAACCGCAACTGCGAGAAGCCATTTATTCCGCCGGACCCAACTTAGAGGCGCTCGACAAGGTGCGTGTACAATTTGGTATTTCGCCTAAGTGTGTACATAGAAGCAAAAGGCATCAAAATTATTTACATCGATTTTTTTATGAATTGAATTTAGGCAAGCAAAAATATGTTCTTCCAAAAATGCTACGTTGGTTAAAGGCCCCAGGTGATCAATTGTTCTACTGGGGAGAGATACAATCATTTCGCTTGCAGGAGAAGGTCACTGAGGTATCTCTGGTGTACCGAGAAGAATATTTTGATGGGAAAGAGTTACTTCGACTAAGAGAAGAAACAGTGTTGCAATTCAATATTGATATGGACAATCCTCCCCTGGCTGAAACAGAGCCGAGCCCTAAAGAAATCGACGACTTTTTACTTGGACATGCAGCAGGCCGATTGATTGATTTACCCGGATTCAATGGCGGCTATGTGCAGGGAGATGATGGAAAAAAAGCGATTCTGGCTTAGAAAGCTTAGGAAAGTAGAATGCGGGCCTTACGGCAAAAATCGACTGTACTCTTCGGAGCTGGGTATACGACAGACTTGTTTTTTTCCGAACCAGCGATAACGGTTAGCGGCGATGAAATCGTAGGCGGAATCCCGAATGAATCTGGGTACATAACGAGAGAGCGACAAAAAGGACCAGAATCCTCCCAGATTTTGTAACACTCGTAATGCTGCATCTGATTTTCGGTAAATTTTACCGTTCTCCAGTAGAATAACACTGCGTAATTTGTCGACCTCAGTAGTACCGGTTTTTGCCAGCTTGGATTTTGAAAGCAGGCTGGCGGCTGTCTCGCCTTGAAGAGTGGCAAAGAGAAAATAATCGCGATGGTCGTGCTCTAAAGTAAAATCCACAAAAGCATCACATAGGCCACAAACACCGTCAAAAAAAATAATGGGATTCTTGTTAATATTGGGACTCGTGACCTGATTCATCAGTTCCTAAAATGCAAAATAAATACAGTCCTGCCGAATATCTGCGTTAAAAAATACGAACTGGGTGACCCTAACTCGCCTGCTTATCCTCTAAAAACTGCCATCTTGCATACATGCCGTCGACAATAGCTTTTTGTTCCGAATATCGCTTGCTTGAATCCTCCACTTTTGCATAATTGCTTTCTGCAGAGGCGCTATTTAATTCTGATTCAATTTGTTGAAGCTGCGTTTCGGCTGACAAAATTGTCGCTTCCAAGCTATCCCATTCCTTTTTTTCGAGATACGATAGTGCAGTGCGTTTTTTTCCCTCTAGTGAGGCAGAGCTGTCATTTGATTTGATCTTCTGGGAGTCGTCAGCTAAGGATTTTGCCTTTGCCTTGTTGGTCGACTCCGAAGCGGCTGCCTCCCGCTTTCTCTGTTTCCACTCGTTGCGCCAATTCTCATTATCCGCATAGTTGCCGGGCAGTTGCAGTATCTCACCATCACCGGCAAAGGCCATAATTCCGGTTACCACTCTGTCTAAAAAATATCGATCATGAGAAACCACCAACACACAACCCTGAAATGCGATTAAGGCTTCTTCCAAGACTTGTAGACTTTGGATATCCAAATCATTGGTAGGTTCATCTAATATCAGCAGATTGGCCGGTGTTAACATCACCTTGGCTAGTTGTAAACGATTTTTTTCGCCTCCACTTAATCGCGAGACTTGGGTTTGTTGTAAGTCAGAGGGGAACAAAAACCCTTCTAGAAAACTGCGCTTGTTGATTTTCTGTGATCCGAATTGTACATACTCACTGTCATCGACAATATTTTGCCAAACGGTTTTATGTTCTTCTAATGTTTCTCTGTGTTGATCGAAGTAGGCAATTTTAGTGGTAAATCCTAATTGTACATGTCCCGAATCGCTGGGTTCCGTTCCCATCATGATTCGTAATAATGTGGTTTTACCACAACCATTGGCTCCCAGTAAGCCCCAACGCTCCCCCTGACGAAGTCCCAGAGTAAATTTATTAAGCAAGACTTTGTCTCCAAAAGCCTTATCCACTTTTTTCATTTCGAGAATCAATTTACCCATGCGCTCATTGGAGCTTAAATCAAGATCAAGTGCTTTTTGTTTTTCATAGCCCGACTGATTGAGTGCTTCATCGTAACGCTGTATGCGCGCCTTGGCCTTGGTTCCTCTAGCCTTGGGGACACGACGTATCCAGTCTATTTCATTGCGCAGAAAGGCTAGACGTTTTTGATCACGGGCGGCCATCATTTCTTCTAATTCGGCCTTTTTCTCCAGATAGCGGGTGTAATTCCCGGGGTAGCTATAGGCTTTGCCCCGCCACAACTCAATGATATGATTCACGACTCGCTCAAGAAAATACCGATCATGGGTGATTAGAATTAATGTTCCTCTAAATGTTTTAAGCCAGCCCTCCAACCAGCGGATGCAATCTTCATCGAGATGATTGGTCGGTTCATCGAGTAACAATAGATCCGGTTCACCACAAAGGGCCTTGATCATCTGAACCCGTTTAATCTGGCCCCCTGACAATTGTGATTCAATAGGAAGTGACAAATCCATATCCAATTGGGTTGCCATACTGTTTACTTCGGCATATAAATCCCAACCATGGGCGTTTTCAATATCGGTTTCTAGATCAGCTGTATGCTCAGTATGAGATTCACCAGAATATTGCCAATTCAGATAGTGAATAATTGCTTTTCCCAGTTTACCTTTATTCTCGTAGATCACATCCCAAAGTTTTTTTGAATAGGATTCATTGTTATCTGGATTAACAGAATCGGAAACACTTGGCCGTGGGGGGACAGATTTTACTGAACTGTTTTGTGCTGATTTTGAAAGTTTGTTTCCAGAATTTTCTGGTAGCAAGTGCGTGTCTTGCCCTTGGTAACACAGTCGTAGATCTTTTTTCCGTGTAACAGTGCCGCTGTAATCACTTTCAACTCCTGCTAGTACCCGCATCAGTGTGCTTTTACCGCAACCATTAATTCCCAACAAGGCGACCTTTTGTCCCGCTTCCACTCCGAACTCAAGTTGATCGAAAAGAACTTTGTTTCCCCAGGCTTTGCTTAGGGATTGAGCAGTCAATAAATTTTCAGGCATAACAGGCAAAGGTACTTAAGCCTTAACTAGCCGCCGAGCAGAGAATACAATCGTTCGTGTACGAAATAAGCATGTCGCCAGAGCTTTTCACGTCGCAGTATGCCGATTTGCACCAGCTTGTCTAAGTACAAGGAGGCCGTATTGCGGGAGATTCCTAAATCTTCCATCAGAAATTCAATGCGGGTGTAGGGATGCATAAAGAGATTATCGACCAAAGCGGGAAGCGCTAATTTAGGCAAGGCCTTGCACAGCTTTGCTTCTGTTTCAGCCATCAGACTGCGAATTTGCCGCAAAAGCTGTTCTCCTTCTCGGGCTGAAGATTCGACCGCATCTAACATATAGAGTATCCACGGTTCCCAGGGAGCTCCTTCGCGCCTTGCCTGCAAATGATTGTAATACTGCGCTTTGTTGCGGATAATACTTCGGCTTAGGTATAACACAGGTAAATCGAGCAAGCCACTATGCACCAGAAATAATACGTTTAGCATTCGACCAATTCGACCATTCCCGTCATAAAAGGGATGGATTGTTTCAAATTGATGATGCGCGACTGCCATCTGTATGAGTGGATCGACTGTGTCATTAACTATACGAGATCGCGGAGCTTCAATTTTTTTTCCCGAAGTTTGATTGAGATACTGTTCCAAATTTTTCATCAATCGGAGTATATCTTGGGGTATTTGAGGAGGAATATACACCAATTCTCCAGTGGGAGCTTTACGCAAAACAGTGCCCGGCTCTTGTCGCAGGCCTATGGCTCTGGTGTGTTCCTCTGTTTTACCAATACCTAATTTTCCCATACCTGCTTTCTCAATATTTGCGTTTACCTTATTTGTTTCACTTTCAATTGTATTGCTTTTACTTGTATCAACTGTTCCTAAATGTTCTGAGATCAGAATATTTTGCATCTCGATGATGGTCGACAACTTAATTGCCCCATCACGTTGAATTTGTTCATAGCCCCAGCGCATCGCCTTTACATAATATTGAACTTCCTTTGCGGCGCCGCTAAATGTAGTACTGGTCTCTAAGCTGGCTTTGTATAGCTCATCTTGAGTGGTGATAATATTTTCAATCGCAGAACTGTCACTCGCTTCTTGGAGAGGTAAAGATTGTAATAGTATATCCTGATTGGGTATCAAGGCTGCTGCGGTCTTAAAGTCACCCAAAGCTCGATATACACTGGGTAGGCGTTTTAAAATGCGGATTGTTTCGAGTTCGCTAAGAGATGGAGGTAGAATTTCTACAGGAAAACCAGGCCCGAATGGTAGACTGGAAGGGGGTTTAGGGAGAAACTTGGAGGGGATACCTTCAGGTGATCTAGATGGCTGGTTCTGGCCTGTCATACCCAAAAAGACTTATAAAGTGGGTATGAGAGTTTCATCATGCACAAAAAATAGATATTTCTGTGCATGAAAACAACGATTGTGGATTAAAGGCGATCGGCTACTTTTTTACCCCAAGTGGTTTTATAGGCTAAGACTTCGACCGTTACTTTGAGACGGGGGCTACCGGGAAGTTCATAGAGCTGACGCACTTGTCGAATGACCCAGGCTTGGGGGTGAAGCACTTCAATATTGACTTCCATATAAGCTTCTGATTTGGTATCCGACTTCATAGATTTGGATTTATTGGATTCGCGGCTATACTCTTGCAAAGGAATTTTTCCGATTATATCCATTTCGACCTGATACTTCAAATTGGAATTTCCCATTTCATAGGGCTTCCCTTCTACATCGATAACCTGGGTAGCGATATATTTCTCACCGTGTTCTCTGATTATTTCACTAATATCGGGAGAAAAGCCGGCAATTTTTTTCACCTTGATAACCCGCTGTCCTCCTGTTACAACGCCTTGGATAGGGTGCTCAGTTTTGCGATTGTAGAGATACTGTCCCGGTTGTTTTGAACTTGATATTGAACTTTGTTTTGCGCTTCCGATATAGGTAACACTGAGTTCTTTTAATTCTGTAACGGGAAACGTTCCATAGCCATCAGCACTGATTGAGTCGTGCAAAAGTGCGGGCTCAAGTTTCTTCCAAAGTCCGTCATCGTGCCCAAAACCAATTCTTCCACCCAATTTTTCATCATCCATGTTTAATACAAGGGCGATTGCTGTTTTTGAGATAGAGTTACCCACGATGGAAATATTGGCAGAGTCTCCGATGTTAATGGAATCAAAATCCGCCTTTTTCAGTTTGACATCCTTGAGTTGCAATTTCTGAAAATCCACAATTCGGATAAAGGTTTTTCCGCTTGTAACGCTATCTCCCAAGCTTAAAAGGTCTTTTTGAGCTTTTTTTTCTTTTTTCAAGTCATCTAGATCTTCATTCACCAGGTTTTGTTCATTACTCTTTTTCTTGTTGGTATTCTCAGCACCCCAATACAGTGTGCCATCCATTTCGGCGCTAACTGATTCATCCGTACCATCTGATTTTTTAAGAGTTACAATTGTTTCTCCTTTTTTAACATCAGTGCCGGAAGAAACGGGCAAATTGGTAATTGTTCCGTCAAAGGGAGCTTTTACCTCAAGAACGGTTGGCAATAAATCAATGCTGTCGTCTGAGGAAACAAAGATTGGATTAGGCCAGGCCCAGACATAGATTGTAACTCCCAATAGGGCTGCCAAAAATACATAGCCAAAAATTGTTACATAATGGATATACTTGGCCTTGAAGCGCCGCAAGAATTTGCTCTTGGGCCTCCACAGCAGCGATTCAAACTCCTTGCTGGGGTTTTCAAGACGCTTGGCCAATTCTTCGTGATTAATCATGGTTTATCCTCTTACCTCTTGCCTCATCCACTACCCTTTAGGCTGCGTCATTACCGTTTCGATATAAACTTAAGAGGTGGTGATAGACTCCACCTTTATCCATCAATTCTGCGTGTTTACCCGACTCCACCAATAAGCCTTGTTTCATTACAAAAATTTTATCTGCATTTTCAATCGTGCTCAACCGGTGAGTAATCATAATTGTCGTCTTATTCTGCCGAACGCTATGTATCACTTCCATCAAGTCTTTTTCAGTATCCAGATCGAGTGAAGAAGTTGGCTCATCCAAGAAAAGCAGTCTACTCTTGCGCAAAATAGCCCGAACTACTCCTAGACGCTGCTTCTCACCCACTGAGACTTTGCTGCCCTCATCCAGATAGGAATCCAAACCATTGGGTAATTTTTCAAACCATGGTTTCAATCGACAAGCCTCGAGAGCGGCAATCATATCTTCATCGCTGGCATAGTAATCACCCAATAAGAGATTCCAACGGAGAGATTCTTTGGAGAGAAAGGTTTCTTGCATCACGATTCCAAGTTTACCCTGATAATAGGACGGGTCAAAATTTCGAATATCAATACCATCAGCTAGAACTTGGCCTGAGCTTGGATCACTCAAGCGTATCATCAGATTGAGCAAGGTGGATTTGCCTGAACCCGAAGGCCCGACAATAGCAATAAATTCGCCCGGCTCTGCCTTTAGACTGACACCATGGAGCACCTCCACTCCAGTATCGTAAGAGAAGTGTACATCTTGAATATCCATTCGCCCTTTGAGTGCTGGCACTTCTATCGGATTTTTGGGAGGTGTCACTCCGCTAGGGGCCTCATAAACTTGCAAATAGCGTTCCAGAGGAACAATTGTCAAACGAATGCGAACCCATAAGCCAATGATTTTTTCTATGGGTTTGCGCAGCTCAACCATATAGGCCATCGTGGCAATCACAACGCCATAGGTAATTTCGCCATGAATTACCTGGTAGAATAACAAAAGCTGTACGCCCATGTCCCTCCACCAGGGAAAGAATCCGCTATACTGAAATACGGTATGGTCAACGAGATAGAGCATCTTGCGAAGCATTTCTACCCGCAGTTGAATACTGACACGTCTTATAAAAGCTGCACATTCAGCATAAATTCTGCCGTAAGACTTAATGGTTTCGATTCCTGCAAAGCCTTCTTGCATACGTCCGTCGGACAATTCTTTGGCTCGTCGGGAATAGAAATCAACCTTTTGTTTCAAAGTGGCGATATAATTCAAAGCAAAGAAACTAATGACTTCATATACGGCTACAACCTTGAGTAAAAAGGGATCAAAAGCGCTCATAAAGGCTACAAAAATGATCAGCATATACAGTTCGCCAATAAGAGTGCTTACAAAGCCCCACGCTATCGATGTCACCATGGCAGCATCTTTATGCATGCGATACATGAGCTCACCGATTCCCTTGCGCTCGATCATCGCAAGTGAGAGCCGCTGAATCTTGTAATACAGACGTGCTTGTAACCAAAGACCCAATTTGGCCATGACGCTGGTTCCGGTAAAGTGACCAATTGAAGCTCGAAATACATTGCCGATGATATCATTCAGCAGAATGAAGCCGATAAAGAGCCAGAACAGATTCCAGTTTTGTACGGGTACGATGTCATCAATGATGAACTTGTCGAGAAAGGGAACGAGTATTCCTAAACTGCCGTAGGTCATGGTAATGAGTAGATTCAGAAAGACTAAATGCCAATAACCATCTAGCGTTCCAAAGGAGCGCCACATGACCCCCAAATCCTGTTTAAAGGTGCGGGTTTTTATCTGAATAGGGGTATCAAAGTCGACTTTTTTGTGCCAACTGGATTTCCAGAATTTGACGCTTGAATGGATTTTCATTTTCCACTCTCCCGTCTTTGCTGTTCCCAAAGCACTTGGTAGGTGGGGCTAATCTTCAGCAATTCGTCATGAGTACCCACGGCTTCGACGCCGCCGGGTGTTAATACGACCAGTTTATCGACAAACAAAATGGGTGTGATTCGATGTGAAATGATTAAAGTAGTTGTACCACGCGTGACCTTTTCAATTGTGTGTAACAGTTGAGTTTCAACAATCACATCGACATGGGCAGTAGGTTCATCCATGATAAACATTTTGGGTTTTCTTATAAGGGCCCTGGCAATGCCGATTCGTTGCTTTTGTCCGCCCGAGAGTTTTGTTCCTTCACCCAAAAAGGTTTCTAAGCCAGCGGGAGACTCTTCTACCATCTCACTTAACTCAGCCTGTTCAACTGCCCAGCGTACCTCTTTTTCAGATGCATACATATCGCCGAAGCGGATATTTTCAAGAATGCTTCCCGAGAAAATATGGGTTTGTTGCATGACAACGCCAATTTGATTCAAATAACTCTTGATGCGATGATCGGCTAAGGATTTTCCATCTACCAATATGCGTCCTGTAGCAGGTTCATAAAGACGGAGTAACAATTTGAAAATGGTACTCTTGCCTGCACCCGATGGACCGACAAAGGCAATTCGTTCACCTGGTTTAATATCAAAATCGACATTATTTAAAATGATAGGACCGCCGGAGTAGCCGAAGCTGACATTGTCAAAGGCAATCCGGCCAGACAAACTGCCAAAGCGGGGAGCAAAGGCCTTGTCTTTGATATTCGGATGCAGTGACATAGTCTCATACATACGTGAAGCGGGCACCATGGATTTACGAAACTTTTGCACCATGTCAATAAACTTTGAAATAGGTGCCTGTAATTGGCTTGCGAGTATTTGAACCAGAACCATATCTCCAAAGGTCATCGTGCCGCGCATTATTCCAACCAGCACATAGATTTTGATGACCCTTTCCCACATTAAGGTGCCGAGGATAAACTTCAGCAGAAAGTTGTTTAAAAACCAGAATTTGATAGTGACCAGTTTGAAAAACATTTCCTGGTTTTCTCTTAGCATCAGTACATATCGTCGAAAGGCGCGGCCAATGGTTCCCAAACTCTTATGAGTTTTTAATCCGGCAATAATATCCCGCTCCACGGCGAATCGTTCTTGGTTGACTTCACGCCATTCCAGTTCAATGCGATTGCCCCAGGTGGTAGCCATGTGTACAGCCGGAATTTTGACCACGAGATAGCAGCCGACAAAGATACCCACGATGGGATCGACCTTCCAGAAAAGCAACACCGCTACAATAAATTGGGATATAACCGCCAGAAATTGCATCCAGTCTTCGGTAATCAAACTGATAACAGTTCCGTCTTGCATGATGTCGGTCATGTCACCGCTGAAAGCATCTTCAGCGGTTCGGTACATGTGTTCACCAATTGCGCGTTTATGATGAAACTCTAATTCCATCTTCATTTCATGGAGATACATATTGCGCGTCAAATCAAGGGCTACACGAATATGCAGGTACCAACCGACCAGACCCGGTATCACTTCCTTGACCATTATGTATAACAAATACCAAACGACAATTGCACCTAAACAAAGGTAAAAGATGTGCATTCTCTCAGCTATGGGAAGGTCAGTTGCTAAAACCGCATCATCGAGTAAAATCTTGAAGATGAGACCATTGAGTAACCAAATCGGACCTGAAAGCGTTCCTGATATTAACATCAAGCCAGCTTTTAGTTTGTAATTCTTCAGATAGCGGATGAAGAACAGAAAAATTTTTACAAAATT
>JBBQAD010000442.1:0-3229 GCA_038315885.1 Fibrobacteria bacterium
CTCAAGGCACCCATTTTGGCGACATCGATAACCAACCAGGCGATATCATCTAGTTCCCACATGGAGAAGAATAAATCTGTGGAGAAAATGCTAGCATCCATTGAAATTGGAAATCCATCTTTATTTTTAACGCTCATTGTATAGGTGCTGCCGTCAGAGCTAAAATTCACCTTAATAATTTTGTCACACTGATAAACTAATTTAAATGCCTTCTCCGCTTCTGTGTCCGTTACTTTTTTAGGAAAAATCATTTCAATAGTTTTCTCTTGATTAGGCATGGGTAAATTAATGGCTTCAACCCCATGACTTTGATCCTGCAACCGCCCGTTCCACCGAGACATCGCAGTTTCAGCCCAACCAGGAGTAATTTCAGAGCTGTAGCGTAGATAGGGTGATTTCGTGTAGATAGATACATCGGAGGACCCATTTGTTAGCGTTACAGACGTTATATTGCAATAATCCTCTCGAGCGCAGTAGAAATGACCCGCAACGGTAATACGATCTTTGAATTGGAAGGAAGGATTGTACCCATTTTCAATATCAAGATCCCCATTTGAGTGAATCGCTCCCTCGAATGTCGTATTTGTGCTGCCTCCAAAAACATTGGTCGGCACTTCTGGGGTATTTTGTAACATGAACCCAAACTGAAAAAGCGGAATGTTCCAGTATTCCATTTTGCTTTCTGCTTGGGCGCCATACTTACCACCAAATTCAGCCTGACTCTGAAGAAAATAGGGATTAACTCTACCATATAACCCAGCATAAGGGCCTGCAGGAATTTGTTTTAATTCATTAACTGTTTTCGGTTTTTGAATGTTAACATGAAGAATGGCATTGGAATAATCCAAAATTGTATCAATTGTAATTGCATTGGTATCCAGTGCTTTGGCGATTACCAATTCACTCGACATACGTTGCATTCCATACTCAAGCCCAGCCTGAGCTAGATATTGTGCCTCAATAGATTTTGAATTGTTGCCAGCAATGACTATCCCCCCCTGCATTGTTGAAAGCATGCTCATGCCTCCAATCAGTGCCAGTGTTAACATCACTGTTGTAATTAGAAGGGTCATTCCTGATTGATTTCTACTTAAAATTGAGTTTTTCATACTTCCGCTTTGCGTGAAGATGTCTTCTTTAACTTAATAATTTCACAGGCTAAGGTGTTATTCTATCTCTTAACCTTGCCTCAAAAATGAGTTGTTTTAGCTTTTTTAGGAAAAGAGTCACTAACTTAAATCCAAGAAATTGGCACTATTTGCCATTTCATGCTCAAGAAAGTCAACAGATAAATGGTCTAATTGCGCCGAGTGATATTAACAGTTCGAGATAAGCGGTGATATTGATCCCCAACATCGGGATCCTTGTAGTGGGAATCTTTATGAGCAGAACGAATTGCTACAGTAAGTCGATACCCCGCTATATCATTCCAGTCCCTTGGACCATCAACAAGATTTCCTGGGGGCTCAAAAAATTCAATTTTTAAGTTTTCCACATTTTCTGCTACGACTTGGCTGGTATTTAAACTGAATCTGCGATTAAGATTCATATTTGCATCTACCCAGAAATGGATGGAATCGTATCCGCTCGCTTCATCCCCTACATTATACGATTGCGGTAAACTCGGTAAAAAGGTGACGGTTTTTAGTCCTGCATTTAATGAAGTCACCTGATGCTGACTGGAGGTTTTTGAACTAAAACTATAAAAACCAATGTAACGGGAAACCGCAATTCCAGCTAGTGTATCTAAAGCTACTGACGTCGCCCCTGAGGCTCCGGAACTTTTGAATTTAGCCACGATACCAGAGGTATTAGCCACAACTATAATTTTTTTTGAGCTAGGAGCGAATGTTTTAGCCCCATCAAGGCCATCGACCAGACCCGCACCCGAAAGTTTTAAGTATTCTCCCAAGTCCCTCGTCACCCAATCCAGGCTTTGCTGCATCTCCACTTGATTTTCCTGGCTTTTAAAAAATCCATGAAAAAACAGATAGACTGCAAAGACTCCAGTAATCGCCACAAACGCCAAAACAATGGATAAGGCAAGCTCTATGAGAGTAAAACCTTTGCACCGAGATGTTGGAATCAACATATTTTTCATGCTAGAATCTAGGAAGAATGTACCTTCATTTTACCACAGATGACTAAGCTTTAGAATGAAATTATTTAAGGTTCAAAACAGCTTAGCAATTAACTCTTCCCTAAAATCAGGTCAAACTGGAATCACCTTTTTAGAATTAGTCGTGGTAATCTCGATTATCGGGATTATTTCAGCTTTTGCTCTTCCCTCTTTTAAATCCATCTACGCGAAGACCCGTCTCAACGAAGGCTTGGATGAAATCAGAAAAGCCATTAATACCACAAAAAGTGCTAGTACCAGCAGCGGAAGTCCAGTTTCATTAAATATCGATATCACTAACAAACAATTAATTCAGTACCTCGATAAAAATACAGCGGGCTTTGACAGCACAGATTCTATACTCAAAATATTTACCCTACCAATTCAAGTCTCCACAATGTATCTCGACAGTGGTACGGTGGCAGATTCCAAATTTTACCCCAACGGCAGCCTTAGTCAAAGCCTCTATTTAAAGGTTACCCTTAGTTCCGGAAAATCTGCAGCCATCAAGGCAATGGCAGCTACCGGTAGACTAGCGGAGTATCAGCCATGATGCTTCAGGGGAGTAACAAAGCGGGTTTTACTATCGTGGAAATCTTAGTGGGAATGATTATTGTAGGTATAATAACAACCGTTTTGGTGTATGTTGCCAAATCTGGTTTGCAAAACTCCAAAATCAGCGGCCGTTTGAGTAACAGTAATGCTTTTTTAGCTTCCGAAATGGAAAATATACGCTTAAAAGCCAAGCTTGATCTATTGGATAAAGTCGGGTTTCACAAACTCGCCGGAGATTCAATCAAAAAACCGCTGGATAGTCTTATTTCCAAATGGGAACCTTGGACAAGTGACAGTACATTGGCCGATGCTACTGTTACACTTTATTGGAGGGACAAAAACGGTGTTCCTCAAAACAAGGCTATACGTACCCTGATTTCCTATAAGTTAAACGTTAAGTAGATAGCCCTTCATCCTTCAAAGATATTTAGTTACTCATTCATTGATTGAGAGTAACAATTTGCCATCTGAAATCTCGGCCCTGCTCAGCTTTTTGACCAGACCATGTAATTTCGAATCTGAAGGAAAGAGTTCAACCTTTTTAAATTTTAAGCG
>JBBQAD010000365.1:0-4196 GCA_038315885.1 Fibrobacteria bacterium
GTGCATGATCTTTGGATTGCTACCGAATTTGATTTCACTGATCTTTTTTCACGCTTACAAAAGGCTGTGCCCGGACAATCCAAAAAAATGCCTATGTTCTCCGCTCTTGAAAATGCCGGAGTCAAGGGGCTTCCCTTAAAAAGTATTTCTGTGGTGGGTGATTCGAAAACCACTATGGAAGTCACCAAGGTTGAAAAGAAGCCGATTGCTGCTACTCAGATTGCCGTTCCAGCCGGCTATAAAGAAATGCCCAATCCGATGGAATTAATGGGCGCTATGGGGCAGGGCGGAGGGCCAACTCCAGAGCAAATGGAACAGCTTAAGAAAATGATCGAACAAATGCAGAAGAAACAAGCCCAGGGTGAAGGTCAGAAATCCGTGCCGGCGAAATAGATTGAGAAGTGAATAGTCGAGAGATACAATTAAAAGGCCATAACTTTATTGATTCTAGTCTCTTTCACTATTTCAATGATACTCAGGTTTCCATTAGTGCCATAAAATTGTTAAAGATGGTTTCTGTGTTTTCGCTCAGTTCTGATTGTATCTCTTTATATTCTGCCAAAAGCCGAGTCCTATCCAATTTTTTCAAATCTTCATCTTCGCTTAACCAGGTGTTTAAAAGGGTTTCGGTCAACTCCATGTGACATTGAAATCCATAGGCTTTATCAGATAGGCGAAAAATCTGGGCTGGGCAAGGCTTTCCCTTGCCTAGTAGTACACAATTGCTGTCGCCATGAGGAGTTTCAACCATTTCTCCATGAAGTTGAAAAACACGAAATTGCTGGGGTAAGCTTTGCATCAGGCGATCATTTAAGCTCGCTTCGGTTCGAGTTACAGTATATGCTTCAGCTCCCTGATGAAAAAATCCTATTTCTTTTTGTGACGCCGCAATCACCCTGCCTCCTATGGCCTTGCACATCACTTGTAAGCCTAAGCAAATTCCCAGCATGGGAATTGATTGTGTAAGCACTCCTTGAGTCCAATTCACTAGATGACGCATGGTTTCGTCTTCATCATTGGCACTTTGAGGCCCACCCAAGAGAATAATGCCAGCATACCGGGAAGCATCTCCCAGTTGCATCCGCTCATGGCCCTCTTTGATTTGATAGGGAATCCCGTTTTGTTCACAAAGAATTTGCAGGAGACCAGGACCTTCGCGGTCTATATTTTTTACAAAAAGCAAAGGCTTATTAAGCATCGGGTGCCCCCTTTTAAATTAAAAGTAGCTTTGACAAGGATGGCCTTTCATTGAATAAGCATCGAGACGCGGGAGGCGGGATATCATTTTGAAGAAATACAGTGGGGCAGCTCTTTTTCTCTTGTGCTTGCAATTTTTACAGTCCCTGACTTTTGGCTTCGTTCTGGGGCAGGGTGCTGGCGATTCCTTAGCAAACTATAGCCCCAAATGGTCGTGGGATTGGCTTGCCAGTCATGGTGGACCAGGCGACGAAGCCTTGAGCTTTCTTTCACTGAATAACCAAGACCAATGCTTGGCAGTAGGCAGTTTTTCGGGAACCCTGAAACGGCCCCGGGGAATGCTAAATAGTGATGGGGACAGCAGTGATTTTTTTGTGACTCGATTAGATACATCGGGAAGATGGCAATGGTTGGAGCGAGGCGGCGCGGCAGGCGAAGATGAAGGCTATGCGGTAGTGGGAGATTCTAATTCGGGTATCCTAGTCGCCGGCAGTGTCACTTCTTTTGCCGGTGAACGGGGATTAAAAACCGGTTTTGTTACACGTTATCATGCCAATGGAGAGTTGGACTGGCTTTGGCAATTGGAAACAGATACAGTGATGTCCGAAGCCCGTGTTGAACACATAGCGGTGCGAGGCAACGGAGAACTTTTTTTCGTAGCGACCTTTAGCGGGAGCATCCATTTCAATGGGCTTACAATAAAAAGCCGGGCTGGGAAGATGGATTAGTGGGAAAACTCAATCATAAGGGCCAGCTTATCTGGTTCCGCCAATTAGGCGGACTGGGACATGATCAGATTCATTCCCTATTTGTAGATGAGAAATCTACAGTTTCTATCGCGGGGTCTTTTACTGATACACTGTATGCGATGCGAGGGGATGGTTCGTGGGATTTTCTAGTTTCTGCCGGCGCGAAAGATGGTTTTGTGATCAGCTATTCCGACACAGGTAGTTTAAAGTTGCATACTCGTTTTGGAGGGGCTTCCAGTGATGAAGCCACCAGTCTTGTAGGGCAAGGAGAAATGTTTTGGTTGGGCGGATATTTTCATGGTAATGCAAATTTTGGATCCCAGGAGGTCCAAAGCCGGGGAGAAGAAGATCTTTTTCTGGCTTCGGTGGATAGCAAAGGTCAGTGGCAACAAGTTTTTTCAGCTGGCTCTGTATCCAACGATCGAATTCTGTCGATGGCTTTTTCTCCGAAAGCAAAAATGTTCTGGATACTGGGTCAAGCAGGAAGCGGTGCAATTCTGGGGGAGGATACCTTAAAAAGTGCAGGAAAAACAGATTATTTTTTGATTCCGTGTAACACAGATGGACATTGCAGCTCTTTAAAACAATTCGGTTTTGGGACAGCCTCTCCTAATGGAGAGGAAATTATCACCCTAGCGGCTGATTCAAAAGGAAGTGCCTATTTAGGAGGGCGATTCCGCTACCGTTTGGCATTGCTGAAACCTCCAAAACCGAGCAAGGGCGGCTGGGATTTTTTCATAGGTAAGGTTACACCCTGGCCTTGGCCGAAAATAAAAAATGAGTTACAAAAAAAATGAGATACTGTTTAACAGTTACAGTCTTGCTTTAATAAGCGGCGAAGCCATTTCCCCAACCAATACATTTTTTTTAAAGCGGGCAGACGCGCTGAATCAGGTAACATCCAAAAAAAATCTTTGACTTCGGGGTAGCGTTTAGCCAAAACATCGATGGCTTCTTTGCCCGATACCGACTTCCCATCAGATAAGTGCAATAAAAAATTGTCTACCTGATTAAAATCGAGATGATTTTCAAGGTTCTTATTTTCAGTTTCATGGGCTGGGATTTGAGGTTTAGTTAGAGACCGACCTAGAGATTCAATCGGCTCAATGCGAAAATCTTTGTTAACAAGTCTATTAAGGAGAAGCTTGGCAAAGGAGCGGCATACAACACAACGGTTATCAAAATAGAGGGTTGTGACACTGGACGGGATTTCTGTTTGGGAAGATGGAGAAGGACTTTCCATCCTGATAAATTAACTGTTGTAAAGGCTTGCTTCTTAACAGGGTTGCTGCAAAAAGCGCTTAAAATATGCCTAAGTTGAAATTGAGCGGTGTTCCCGGGGGAAGCAGATTACGTAATTGGGGAGTTGCTCCTCCGGGTAAAGGAAAACGGATTAAGTCGTCCTCTTCACCAAAATTCAGATAATTACTAGGTAGGGAAGCGTCTGAATTCACCATTTCTTTGATAGAAATAGCTTTCTTTCTGTCCGATTTTCTCGAAATTTTAAGATCCATGACGCCCACCCGATGTCTATAAGCTAACACCACCGTTCAAAGTACGCAGGGGATTTCCCTAGCTTTTGATCCGGCATTTTTAGGATACAGAGAGCCCCAGATTTTATCTACGGTAATCGATTGCCTATTTGTCGAAGAAGCTCAATATTGCTCTAAAATGGCGCGAAGTCCCAAAATGCCTGAGTGCGACGAGCTTTTTGAGTTTTTTTACTATTACCCGCTCAATTGGGGGTACTCTATGGATTTATCAATGGAAGATTTAGAAACGGCTATTTATTGCACGGCCTGGGCCATGGAAGATTTTAAGCGCGAAGAAATGCGGGGCCTTAATCAGCAATACTATCCTTTGTGCAGTAAGCTGTACATTAAATTGCTGAAACAATGGAGTAAGAAAGCGACCGAACAAGTCGAACACTCTATTCATGGCAAGGTCTGTCAAGATAGAGATAGGGCTCAGCGATTGAATCAAGCCATGGCCGCTGTCAATCAATCTGCTGTGAACGCCAATGTTTCTTCAACAAAAGCCACAACCCAAATTCATCCACACAAAGATACAGTGGGAATGGATCAGCGCACGATGATGGCGGGTTAACCTGTTATGCTTGTCATGACTTTATCGATCTTTTCTTGCAGCGCGTCTTTTTGAAAGGGCTTGACTAGATAATTGGCCGCACCGGCTTGAATTGCCTCGATAATCTTCGTCTTTTCAGATTCCGATGTAATCATGATAACCGGA
>JBBQAD010000214.1:0-6455 GCA_038315885.1 Fibrobacteria bacterium
TGGGTCATGGTTCGAAGCCTGAAACAATTGCTGCTGAATTTGATGGAACTCATTTTTCAAGCCAAAACCTGGTTTTTACCATGGCCGGTAAGTGGGATTTATTCGTTTACATTCAACAGGGCGATTTCAAGGATACGGCAGTCATTGCCCTCGATGTTCAATAATTGAAATGACTTTTTTTAAACGATTTTTTCTGCATTCCATTTTTAAATATCATTTTCAATCTTTTTTAGTAGCCATTTTGTTTTTTTCGATAGGAAACCTATCAGGACAATCCTGCTGTAGTGCAACCTCGGCAAGTGGCGGGGCCCAAGCGGGGCGATGTCAGGTAGCAGTAACAGGTCTAAGTGTAGCATGGACTCCTATTTTGGCCTATTCTTCTCTTAATGGAAACTTAACCGAATCACAATCGAATTCCTGGGATCTGTCTTTGGGATGGACTGCGGCCCATCGTTTGCCCTTCAGGCCACTGCAAATGTATGGGACACTTCCTTTTCGGATTCAAAGGCGCGATTTGCTCGATCTCAAGGAAACAGCCATTGGTTTGGGTGATGTTAACGTCGGCTTTCGTTGGACTGCTTTAGAGGACCTTACAGTGGGTCTTCTAAGTGATTATCCTGGGGCATGGACTCCCTTTTTGGATTTTGATCTCTCTTTGATAAGCCCTACCGGTCGTTCAGTAGAAAACAGTCAAACGCAAACGGCTGCCGACGTGATGGGTTTAGGGGTCTGGTCAGTAAACTGGGGTTTAACAGTGAATAAATTTATATACCCTCAATTTGCCATTGGACTTTCGGGAGGGGGTAACAATTCTTTTTCCAAAAATAAATCAACTGTTATTCCCGGACAAAAGTTTAATGGCGATTTATCGTTAATCTGGATTAAAAATCTGCATTGGACATACAATATTTTTTCAGAGTTATCGTATCAAACCGAGTCTCATTTATCGGGCTCGGCCCTTGAAGGTTCAGAGAAACAATCATTACGCATCGGATTAAAAACATCCTATTCCTTTGGCGGTTTAAGACAAGAATTAAGAGTCGGTCTTGATTCAGAACCTACCACTTCGACTTTTCGAAAAGGCGAGGGGTCTTGGGGACCTACAGTTACCGGAATGTACCGACATTCGAAGTTGTAGCAGTAGTTGCAACAAAAAAAACGATACCCTTGCCTTACACAAACTCTATGGATGCTTGGTGATAGTCAAAATTGTAATGGACCCTTTTCCAGGATCATAAAAATTTATGCGTTTGAAGTGAGGGATGACGCAAATTGATTTCCATTTTGCCTAAGGCATTTTTTACTGCCTTAAACTGAACCGCGTTGGATGGATTTGCTTTCAATTCAGCTAGTAGGCCCGGTTTTTCCCAAGCCCATTTTTCAGCCGCAGGAATGGTCGCCATAGGCTTAAGGACGATTGAGCCTATCTTTTAAGGTGGTAGCATCAAAGATTTCTGCCTCTGCTGATACCCCTTGCATCAATAGTTTCGCCAAAGAAATACGTTTGCGAGAGTCAATTTGAACTAGCATAATTAGAGTATAGAGATTTTGGGGCGTTACGCTTTTTCCCATGTCGTACCGCTAGGAGAATCTTTTAGCACCAGCCCCTTGCTTTTAAAAATGTCGCGAATTTCATCGGCGCGTTTGAAGTTTTTTTCGGCTCGGGCTTTGTTTCTTTCATCTACGAGCGCAGTCAATTCATCATCCAGTGATATACTTTTGTCCATAGACTCACTTTTCTCAGTCAAGCCCAGACCTAATACTTGATCAAAATTCTTGATTAAAGCAGCCTTTTCGCGATCATCGAGTGTATCATCTTTCAACATTTGATTCACTACTGCGAGGGCTTGGGGGAAATTCAAGTCATCATTAAGAGCAGAATGAAAACGTTCCAACCAGGCAAAGGCTTCTGCAGTTTCTAAAGTTTGTTCTTGTCCGATTAAGGTTTCGGTTTTTTTGCGCAAGCTACGCAGAGATTCCATCGCAGAAGTTAGACTCTCCCAACTAAAGGTTAGGAAACTGCGATAGTGCGCGGTCATGCAGAAATAGCGGTAGTCCATTGCCGAGAATCCATTTTCGAGCAATGAATCAAGGGTAAGAAAATTGCCGGTGGACTTGCTCATTTTGCTCACGCCCCGTTCGTCGGCGCTCATACGCAAAAACTCGCCGTGAACCCAGTAACGCACAAAGGTATGACCAGTGGCACACTCAGACTGTGCGATTTCATTGGTGTGATGCACGCGAACCAAATCGGTGCCGCCACAATGGATATCGAGTGTATCTCCACCGTGCTTAAGCGCCATGGCGCTGCACTCCACATGCCAACCCGGAAAACCCTTGCCCCAGGGACTTTCCCATTCCATCAGTCTTTGTTTATCGGAGGGAGAAAACTTCCAGAGTGCGAAATCGGTCGCATTGCGTTTGCCGTCTATCATCTCAACGCGCGCGCCAGCTTGCAGACCGTCGATATCCAACTTGGCAAAATCGGCATAGCGAGGAAACTTCGCCGTATCGAAGTATACACCGTCTTCATTGGTATAACTAAAGCCACGCGTTTCCAACTTCTGAATCAGATCGATTTGTTCCGCGATATAATCAGTGGCTTTCGTCCAGCGACTGGGTTGTTTTAAATTGAGCCTCTCCCAATCTTTCCAGAAGGACTGGGTATAAAATTCGGCGACTTCCCAAACCGTCTTGCCTTCGCGAGCAGCACCCTTCTCCATCTTGTCTTCACCGCTATCTTCATCCGAAGTCAGATGGCCTACATCGGTGATGTTAACGGTATGGTCTACCTGGTAGCCGTTATAGGCTAGAACCCGACACAGAAAATCTTCAAAGACAAAGGTCCGCAAATTCCCGATGTGGACAAAATGGTATACCGTGGGTCCGCAGCAGTAAAGTTTGACCTCTCCCGGCTTTAGGGGTACAAATTCCTCCTTCTGTCGGGAGGCCGTATTAAACAAGTAGAGTTTGAGTTTATTGAGCATTGTGTGGGAAATATAAGAAAAGAGGAGAAGTGAGGCTTCTTGGATGCTTTCAAAAGCTGGGACCAGAAACGACTAAGGGTTAAAAGGCAGTGACCATTGCAAACCATAGCAGACAATTACAGACCATTTTAGAAGCTTCCATCAAATTGGAACAGATTGAGAAGTGTAAATGTTAAAATAACAGCTTGAGCACGCTGTCTATGCCTATCAGGCGCTGGGAACGCCTATCACAGTGATATAGATTACCGCTTCGGATAGGCTCAGTCCGATTATTTCATTGGCTTGATCATCGAAATAACCGCCAATTCCGCTGGAACCCAAATCAAGATGCATGGCCACCAGATTGATACGCTCTCCAATTTGACCGGCATCAAGACAGACATAGCGATAGCCTCTGTCTCCATAGGCATTCACCAGCTGAGCCAAATCGACGGTTTGTACCAGTAAAAAAGAACACTCAGAGGCTAAATCTTGACCCAGACACAGATAATAGGACTCGGCTTTAAAATCGCCACTGCGTTTTAATTCGAGTGACATCCGAGTGGCATCGTAGTGATAGACTCCGGGTTCCCAGCCTTCAACATTGAGTATGATAACCATACTTCTCAAGTAATGGGAGGCTAGACACCAGTTGTTGCGGCGATACGAACGATATCCGTAACTTAGAATTTCCAGCATTTTTTTCTGTGTACATTCGGCACCCGAAAATCGGCGACAACTGCGCCTCACAGCGATGCGGCGATACAGATCGAGATCCTCCATCTCCATACGAGGATAAGCGGGTCTGCAAAGATGGGCTGGTTTTAATTCATCGCTGGCAAAAATTCGCTCACAGGTATTTTGTTGCACCTGCATGGGTTCTGAACGCTCCACCCGCATGATACTCTCTTTGGGAGAGAGACTTCCGTGTTGACCTCGATCGAGAGAGGAGAAATCAGAGTCCTGCGAGAGAGCCACAGCTACCAAAGGAAATTCCTCGCGGGCAGTCAAGAATAACAGTTCTTCGATTCCCTCATCGATAAAACTGCCCAAGTTAACTAAGGAGAGATCCCGCGTTTCACAAACTTCCATGAGATTTCCTAGTGCATGACCGGTATCGAGAAGAATGCGACGATAGGCACGTTCCTTGTATCTCCAGGCACTTCTTCCATATATACCAGTGAAAAGCATGATACAGCTGGACGCTTCCACAGCCGCTTGCCCCAAGAAATGATGGCGTAAATCAGGCCAGAAATCGCCTTTCCAGACCGGTATTAAAGCCGATTCTAGAGAATGGTAGTGATAGATTCCCGCTTCGATATCATCACTATTGCGAATGATGACATAGAGCTCGGTCGGATAGAGCCCCCCCGCCGAAGGCGAGGCTCTTAGGTGAAGATCCCCCCCATGGGTCTTAATTTTTGCCGTGACTCCCAGAGTAAAAAAGAGCAATTGAGCCAGCCCTGCTCGGCTACCAAGTTCACATTCCTCCGGGGTCCATTCCGACTCCCACGATTGCCCTAAAAATCTTAAAAATGGCTTTAAATCAATCTTTTCAGTGGCGTTTATCTCTTTAAATGGCGGCGGTTGATCTTCCCAGCGCACGGGGCCTAATTTATCGTAGGTCTGCGGATTGTACTTGGTCAGCTCATGATATCGTTCAGTAAAACTGGCCAAGGGAAATTCCTTTGATCTTCGTGATTCCTTTTAACCGAATTTCATGCAAAAATTGTAAACTGTTCCAGCTGCATCCGCTCAACCAGCTAGCAGCCACTCAGCACGGCAGAAGGCTTTGTAAAAGTGCAAAAAAACTTAAAGAAACTCCACCATTGAGCTTTGGAAACTAAATGAACTTTCATGAAGCAGGGCAAAAATCTGTCCTCCCATCCGTCTCACATTTCTCTCTGCCTTGGCTTTCGCTTTGTTTTTGGCTTGGTCTTGCTTTTGTGGGATTCAATATTCCTATGGCCGCCGAGCTGAGCTTAAATGGTAATGAATCCCACATAAACTGGAAAACGGCAGAGACCCAGCACTTTCGCTTTCATTATGATGAAGACTTAGAACCCGTAGCGGAGTATATCGCCGCTATCGCCGAACAAGTCGCACCCGAGAAACTAAAGAGATACAATCTGACTTTTTCGGGTAAAACTGAATTTATCATACGCGACGATATTTTCTCCAACGGCTGGGCCAATGCCTATCAAAATACCATGAACGTCTGGGCCACCGATTGGGATATCCCTTTTCGCAGCACCCATGACTGGCTAAAAGATGTTATCACTCATGAATTCTCCCATTTGGTATCTATCCAATCGGGATCAAAGTTGGCCCCCTGTATACATGGCCTTTTGATTGGTTACCAAGATTATTTTAACGAGCCCGTTCAAGCTTCTTTTTCAGAAGTCATTCCCTTTACCCATCAACCAAACTGGTTCGCTGAAGGAGTCGCGCAATATGAATCACAGATTTCAGGTTTTGACAGTTGGGATTCCCACAGAGACATGCTACTTCGAGTGGCCATTTTAGAGAACAAATTGCTCGACTTGGGCCGCATGGGTGTGTTCGCAGGAACAGGTTTAGAATATGAACAAGGACCCTATACACAGGGCTATGCCCTCGTGCGTTACCTTGCTGAAAGATACGGAGACGCGGCTGTACTTGATTTATGGCGTGAACAATCACGCATCCATCGGCAAGATTTTAAGTCATCCATGGAAAGGGTATTGGGAAAACCTGCCCAAAATGTCTACGAAGAATGGAAAAGCGAACTAACACTGAAATATGGCGAGCAGGTAGAAAAATTAGGAACGCTTCAAGAGGGAGAAAAAATCACAAAGAAGAGTTTCTATAACTACTATCCTCGTTGGACAAAAGACAATGAGAAGCTGCTATTTATTAGTAATCGCAGCAAACAGACCTTCCGTTCTAATCTATATGAATACAATCTTTCTGATACAGTCAAAAAAGAAGAGGATCGCTGGAAACTGATTTCCGGTTCCATCGGCGATTTCTACTCCGTCGCTCCCGATGAAAGCACCTTTGTGTTTTCTTCAGCGCGCAATAAAGATGAAAACGGCCGAAAGAAGAGAGACATTTATTCACAAAATTTTCGGAAAAAAGATCCGCTCATTAGCATTCCCTTTAAAGACGACCCGAGCCTCAAACGCTATACCAAGAATTTAAATGCTACCCATCCAAGCTTTAATTCAAGTGGAGATGAAATCGTATTTGTGCGCGCTGAACTCTCGAATTTCTATTTGTGTAGCATCAAGGCTACCGATGCAAAGAAACCCGACCTCGATGCGGTAAAGACTTTGTGGCCTAAACCAGAGGCCTTGAAAGGCCATTATGGTTTTAATGTTTACACTCCCCGTTATTCACCTGATGGCAATCAAATCGCTTTTTCGTATTTCGACGGACAGTCCCGGAAAATAGGGCTTATCGATAAAGATGGAGAAAACTTTCAAGCACTTTTAAATCGTCCCTTTG
>JBBQAD010000421.1:0-3593 GCA_038315885.1 Fibrobacteria bacterium
ATTGAGATCAGTATAGTTAGGTCAGCCTCGAAGCTCGTGGATAAATTTTAAGTCATTGTCGCTTGATATTAAATTTGCCCTATTTCGCGGACCTTGCGTAGCCTTTTTCGGACTAGTGAATAGGCTGGTATAAAGGACGACTTGGAATGGGAGCTGCAGTGGAACAACCGAAAAGTTCTGGAAAACAGGAATTTTCGTGGCCGAAGGGTTATCGAGGATGGGGAATCGCAGCCGGGATTAAAAAAAATTCCAAACCCGATTTGGGGATTCTTTCCTCTGAACCCCCAGCTCAGGCTTTTGGCGTCTTTACTCGTAATGCATTTAAAGCGGCGCCCGTTCTCCAATGCCAGGCGGTTCTGGCTGGAAAAAATACCGTATCGCATATCTTAGTAAATAGCGGAAACGCCAATGCTTGTACCGGCGAACGGGGTCTTAGTGATGCACGACGTTGTTGTGAATATCTAAATGAGAAAAGTCGCAGCCCCGCTGCTGTACTGATGTGTTCTACTGGGGTAATAGGTGAATTTCTTCCCGTTGATAAAGTATTAGGTGGCATCGATAGGTTGTTGGATGTTAATAGCTCTGATTACGCCGAATTTCATGAATGTATTTTGACCACAGATAAAGTGGAGAAGCTGGCTGAAAAGACATTTCATTTTTCATTAGGAGAAGTTAGAATTTCAGGTTGCGCCAAAGGTGCTGGAATGATTCAACCCAACATGGCAACCATGCTTGCCTATATCGCCACTGATATTGCATTGCCTGCTGATTTTCAGGCTTCCTTTTTTGGCATGGTGGAGAGAAGCTTCAATTCGATATCGGTAGATGGAGACATGAGTACCAACGATACTGCTATCCTGTTAGCGAACGGTGCCAGCGGCATAGCCTTTGTTGACCTGAATGAAATAGAACAAAAAACCTTTACGAAAGAGTTGGATGCCTTGTGTATCTCTCTTGCCAGACAAATCGTGAGAGATGGAGAAGGGGCAACGACTTGTATCCAAATTCATGTCGAGGGAGCCAAGAGTGAAACAGAGGCAAAATTAGCTGCTCGCACAATAGCCAATTCACCTCTGGTTAAAACCGCTTTTTATGGACGCGATCCCAATTGGGGTAGGGTGGTAGCGGCCCTAGGCTCCCAAGAGCTAAGCATTCATCCAGACCAAGTCGATGTGTATTTCTGTGGAACTTTGGTCTTCACCCAGGGCATGGCCACGGAATATGATGAAAAAGCCTTGAAAGAAAAAATGGAAGAGCCGGAGCTCGAGCTCAATTTGAATCTGTATGCAGGAAACTCGACCTGGACCTACTGGACCTGTGATCTCACCAATGACTACATCAATATCAATGCATCCTACCGCAGTTAATCGTCCCTTTGAGAGTGGCATTGGCCAGGTCGCGGGCAGTTCTAAGGAACTAATCGCAAGGGCTGCGAAACTGCCCCGTGAATTTCACATCGGCAAGCTGCGCATTTTCCCCAATGTGTTTCTCTCACCGATGTCGGGAGTAACAGATCTTTGCTTTAGACGCTTAGTTTCGCATTTGAGCGGAGGAAGAACCGGTCTGCTGGTTTCGGAATTTGTCTCGGTTGAGGGACTGACCCATATGAATCCCAAACGCTGCCGGGAAATGCGTTTCACTGAAATCGAACGACCCTTCGGAGTACAAATTTTTGGAGGTCAATGGGAAAAAATGGCATGGGCAGCTAAAGCCGTAGAACAATGCGGCGCGGACTTTGTAGAAATTAATTGCGGTTGCCCAGTACCACGAGTAGTGCGCCATGGTGGGGGAGCCGGTCTCTTACAAAATCTTGAAGCATTTCAAAAAATCATCTCGACAACCGTGGAATCTGTAAACATACCTGTTACAGTTAAGGTTCGCATTGGTTGGAGCGATGACCTGATCAATGTTACTCAAACGGCTAAGCTGGCAGAAGAATTGGGTGCAGCGGCATTTATAATTCATGGCCGAACCCGTCTGCAGGGCTATCGCGGTTTTGCCAATTGGGAGCGCATCCAAGAAGTCAAAAATACGGTTCACATTCCGATAATCGGAAATGGCGATATCGTAACAGGTGAGGATGCAATTTCACGATTAGAACAATATGGAACAGATGGTGTTTCTGTGGGACGTGGTGCCATGCATAATCCTTGGGTTTTTGCCCAGGTTGCTGATTTATGGTCTGGGATCGAATGGCAAGAACCGAGCTTACTCGATATTCGTGCGGCCTTTCACTATTACAAAGATTTATTGCTAGAAGACTTCGCCACTGAAAAAGGGGTGTTGGGACGCTTAAAACAGATGTCTGCTCGGGTATGTAAAACACTTCCCGAGGCGGTAGAGAAACGAACCTTAATGCTAAGGGCGCAGAGTTTAAGTGATTTTTTGAAAATTTTGGATGATTACCTGGACAATATCGAGAACTTTTCAGGCCGTCGTTTTGAAGGTTTACTGAATCTTAATGGACGTGATGAAAATTCTGTTGAATCGGGAAATACCTACAAGCGATAGTAGCAGTTGGAATTTGAGAAAAGTTGAGGAGAATACTGCAAGCGCTTAAACTTGAGGAAAGACTTTATCACATCTAATATTTATAGATTTTTAAGCGTCCAAAAGTATTTAATTGACTCAGTATCTCATTTTGAATTCTGTCTCGGGCTTCGGCAGACTTGCCTTCAAAGCGTGTAACCAGGGTTGGTTGTGTATTGGACGCCCGCACCAGGCCCCAGCCATCAGGGTACAGAATGCGTGCTCCATCGATATCAATGACATCAGCAGTTTTTTTGAAATGTTTCACTGCCTCTTCAGCTATACGAAACTTTTCTTCATCGGAATCACATTCCAAACGAATTTCCGGCGTGGCAAAATATTGTGGAATTGCATCTACCAGTTCGGATAAACTAAGGTCGCTCTTGTCCAAAATTTCCAATACTCGGCAAGCTGCATAGATTGCGTCGTCAAAGCCAAAGAATCGATCGGCGAAGAACATATGCCCGCTGACCTCGCCAGCTAAAGCAGCCGATTCTTCCAGCATTTTGACCTTCAATAAAGAGTGACCCACTTTCCACATAATCGGAATGCCACCAGCCTTATGTATACCCTCTTCTAAGGCCATCGAGGATTTGACTTCGAAAATGATTTTTTCACCTGGTTTTTCTCTCAGAATATCCTGGGCTACCAGTAGTGTTAAAATATCGCCACTGATGAGGCGGCCCTTGTCGTCGATGACACCAATTCGGTCTGAATCTCCGTCGAGACCGATGCCAATCTGCGCTCTATTGGTCATAACTGCCTCAGAAAGCTGCTGCATATTCTCAAGCACAGTGGGATCGGGATGGTGGCTGGGAAAACTGCCATCGACTTCACCATTGATAACCTGAACTGTAACACTAGGTCCCAATTTTTCAAACACTTCTCTTGCAAAGAGGGCTCCGGTGGCATTGGCTGGGTCTAATACCATAGTCACTGGTCTTTGTAGCTGAACTTTTTCTGTTAACATCGAAATGTAAGCATCTGTGATGTCTACTTTTTCTAAGCTGCCTTGGCCTGATGCGAATGGCCCCTTTATAGCCAGATTTTTCAGCTCTGAGATT
>JBBQAD010000120.1:0-8633 GCA_038315885.1 Fibrobacteria bacterium
ACCGGTGGCTAGATCCAGTTGATAGATCGCGGCTGCTCTTTCGATAAATCCCCAGCGGTCTTGGGCGGCGGCCCCTTTTGCTTCCACTACAAAAAGGCTATTGATTTCCTTGACTGCGGAGCCCCATTTGAAAAATCGTCCAGCTGGGAGGGTTTTTGTCCAAAGTACATCTCCTGTTACTGGATTTAGGGTGGTGATTTCTTGACCACAGATAAGGATTAACTTCCCATCGCTAACCAAAATTTCCAGATTGTCCTGAATTGATGGGGTGTTTTTACCGAGTCCCGCTAAATCCCTCTTTTGCAAATTTGCTTTCGTATAACTCATAACGGTTTTTCCTGTAGCAGCATCCCAGGCCTCGACCGGACCCTCTCCTTTTACCAGTATGTAATACCTATCACCTACCAAGGTATAGATGTGGTCTGCTGTCCCGAGATTAAAAGACACTCCCAGTGTTCTATCCCAAAGTTTGGTTCCGTTGTAAGCATCTCTGCCGGTGATCATAATATCCTGTTTGTTGCTGCCTGTAGTGACGTTTTTGGGATAGATTACCCTTCCGTTGTCTGCCCTAAAACCCGGGCTATTTGCTTTGGAAGCCCCATCTTGATCACCGCTGGTCCATTTGATAAACCTTGGAGGGCCAACCATTTCATCCTTTGATAGAGCTGTACCATTGGCGTCATAATTGTAATGCGTCCAAACGTCTGTACCTGCGGCGGCCCCTTTTCTCAGGGCCAGGATAGCTTGGCCGGATTCGCTTGTTAATGTTTCACTTTTCCAACCGGCTTCTATACTTTCAGACTTGATTTTTTCAATTTTATCTTTCCAAGTTTCATTTTCTTTCAGAGGTATCAATACTCTTCCAAAGGGTGCCATAACCCGATTTAATTCTTTGAACTGAAAACCATTGGATTCTAAAGCGGATAAGTTCGGCAGTTCTACCAGGTTGATTAGCTCAGAAGCATAGGGCAGTTGACCCAAATTCGACTTCCAGGTGCCTGACATTAAACCGTAGAGCTGTTTTTGCAGGGCAGCAGCCCTAAACGCCTGAACCTGATCCTGATCGGCACTAAGATATTGAATCAGATATTGCTGCCTTTTGGACAAAAGAGACTCCATTTGGCCATCTCTTGAGCCAAGGATGAGCGCTACTCCTCCGCCCTGCTCTAGAATACTAGACAGATGTCGAGTGGGATTTGCTGGTATTTCTGCCTGACTAAGGCCACAAAACAGGGTAAGCCCCAATCCAAGTCCTAACTTTTTAGACTTTAAAATTCCACGCGAATAAAGCGTTGATTTCGAATTCAATTTACACCCCCAGCTATTTTACCAGCAATATGGCCAGCTATTTTACCAGCAATATGGTGAATTTTTATAATTATTTAACTAAAAATAGATGTTTAAAGGCTATAGTGGCTAATTGGAGACTTGATGCGTCAGAATGACTATCTAGGTAAAGGTTCAGCTCAAGATTGAAGCAGCTCAGGGGACGGTATAGCCAAGAACTCTACCACTTATTTGAACCACTTTTCCTCGCTGAGAAGCATATAACACATTGACCCCAGATCCTACATCTCGTTCTAAGAATAAAGTGACGGGACTCACTCGATTAAGCATGGCCCTTCCCCCGGATTTGACTAGGGATACCACAGGATAAGGTGGAAGAACTTTGGCTGTGTTCTCCACGCCTTCTACCCAGAATTTTTGTGAGAAGACAGGCATATTGCCCACACCGTCGTTACCCAGAACCGCCATGATGAAGATACTGTCGGCTCCGGCTGCTGCGAAAGGGTATTCTCCTCCGCCGGGAGGGGCGTAAATTTTCGGATAAATCGTGCTTTTGGGTAGTAGTGTAACATTTATCTCTTTGTCGGAGCTATAAGGGGTACTCGTCATTTTCCAACCCGCCAAAATATTCCTTTGAATGGCCGCCAACACAATATCGATGTTACCGGAACCCTTTGTCGCCCCTCGATAGCGTACTTTGATTGTACTACCGAATTTACCGATGCCATTGTTTAAACCGGAGACGATTTCGATTCCATATTCCTGGTTTAACTTAGCCATATTTTTTAGAGCAGCATCGAGGGAATTAGTAACGATATCGGGAACGGGAACATTAAAATGTTTGTATACAGCTTCAATCCACAAAGTGTGCATAAACGGCCGCATAGATCCAATGGGATGTTCGCAATCGCCCACGGTGTGAGCCCAGTTCAACTTTGCGGTGGGTGTATAGGAATCGACATGAAAGGTTCGGCCTTTATGCATACTGTAAGAATTGAGGATATAAGCATCATTGCGACCCGAGCCGCCTGAACCCGGATAACTTCGCACACGACCAAAGGTACAGTATTTGGTGTCAAAGAGTATTGCTTTAACTCCGGCATCCATGGCGGCTTTATGAATTCTATCCAGCAGCATGAAAGCGATTTCTAAGGAATCTTTAGTGACCACTTCGAAACCGAAATTTCCCGGTAATATGTATACATCTTCGCCGGGAGTCTTTGCGTTGAGAGTGATGAAGTCTTGTTTCAATTTTTCTTGGGCTTTGTCATAATCCTCAGAAGTCGCTTTTGGTGACCATCCTATTGGAGGTGAGGCCTTCCAAGAATGGTCTCCTCTTTCTGAAGTGTTATCACTGTTGACGAATTGATTGTCCAAGCTCAATTTAGCGATGCTTTGCCGAAAGTCATCCGTCATTCTCCAAGAGGCCTGATGCCAGCCCCAAAGGTGAATCTTCCTCTCACCCAAACCGGTTTCGGCGTGCGTAAACACTCTCATCGACAATAAAATGGTTACAAAAATAAGTGTTACAAAATATTTTGAACAATATGGAATACAATGTTTCATTCTCTCCCCCAGTCAGCAATCAAAAATATACACAGTCTTCTTTGCAACTTTCATCAAGTACGCTAGATTCATTTCAATTCACTCGAGTGTCAATCTAATTTGAGCGCCTTCCATGTAATCAACGGAACCTATGGGAATCCCTAACTCGGTGCGTTGAGAAATTTTTCGACCCTGAATATTCCATATACTGTTTCCATTTCCGAATGGAAGGCTTATCATATTTCTTTGTTTCGCAGAAGGTGAAATACTTGTTGCCGAACGTTTCCCCCAGAACCCGGGATAAACTGGAGTAGTTGCATAGGGCGAACCCGTGGAGGGATATATGAGTATTACATTGTCTGGATCAAAAGTAGGACCACCGTGACCGCAGGTGAGATTATTCGATCCGGTCCAAGTTGTTTGGTTGGTGCCGTGCCTGGCGCTGCGCAGCAAGGTGAGCTGAATCGGCATAGCGTATTTGCCACTGGGTATCATGTCTTTTTGCTCCGCGGGCAGACGTTGGGGTGAGGCCCATCCTGAGCTTATGACTAAGTCAATTTCCTTTTTTTTGCAATCAGGCTTCCAGGTTGCCACTTCGTAATTTCCACCGCGAAAGGTGCTGTAATTACTTGCCAATTCGGGAAAGGAATCCATTCGTCTGTTTTGGAGAAACAGAGTGAGAGACTGGTTTGCATCGTCACTGCACTCCCCCTCCCATGTCACCTTGATGGTCTCCCCAATACGATACTTTCCCTTAAATGGACCCGTGTAACGAATGACATTTCGATACTCCTGCCATTTTTTCCGCTCTGCAGCCAAAGAATCTTTTGACCAAGCAGGGGCTTCAATTCCGTCATGTTTACAGATTTCACTAAACCAGGCAAAACCTGCAACTCTTCCTCCATAGCTATTCAGATGTCGCTTATCACCGGAAGTACCTTCTGGGTAGTTTTCCATGGTGGGAGTGACTACATCAATTGCCCGGTGGCCATTTTTTCTGGCATTAAAAGTTCGAACGACGACTGGTTCATTTTCGCCATATCTCCGATGGGTCCACTGCATATGAAAGGTAGAGGCAAAAACCATATCTGCACCACCATCCTTTAGAATGTCGCACATAGCCTCAATTTCATCATTCATATCCTTGATTGTGGCTTGATCGGTAGTGTCTACCAGAAAGTTTAGACCCATTCCCGATTGTGCAACGAAGACTACTTTGCCACTCGGGCCAACAGAAGAGCGTGCCACTTTGATACTGCCGGAAGCAGATGCGGGCCACCCAGCCGAAACCCATTTTCCGTCTTTTTTTGTCATGCCTGATTGGGTGGCATGTATCCTCACAAATGAAATCGGGTTACTCTTTCCCTGACTTTTGTAATACTCACTTATCCACCAGTTCAAAGCATGTCCGTATGCATTGGAATCATGCGTATAAATGATGACTTTTTTTTGATCATCCAGTATTTTGAACGAAGCAGAGAAGGCTAATGTTGAAATCCCTAGGGTCAAAGTAAAGACTATCCAATATTTCGAGAGAATCATGTCTGATCTGTTTCTCACTGTATAACCTCTTTTAAAAAACCAAGCCCAGGCTTCGCTCAGGCTATAAATACGGTCTTGCGGAGAATTTTTCAGGATAATTTAAATGCTTGAATGCTAAACTGACAATATGGAGATAATTCTAAAAAGGCTAAAAATATAATTGTGGGCTTAGCAGTTTTGGACTATTATAACGTTTTTAAAGGGTTATTTATGTTTAAAAAGAATTCATTTTTTCAGTTTTCGACTTTGCTCGGATTATTGCTTTGTTCATGCGAACAGAATGAAACCACTGGAACTTGCAAAGGAGACTCCTGCGAGTCTGAAGTCTGTGTCAATGATACAGTTTTAACTTGTTCCTGCCCCATGCCCGAAGGTCGACATCTTCAAATTGCTTCACCAAATGGGGGAGAAACTTTCCGAGTTGGTGATATAGTCCAAGTGGCCTTCTGTGTTGATCCTAAAGCGTCAAATTTGGAATACATTGCTGAAACGGTAAGCCTATCCCTTTCTGTTGATGGGGGAACAAATTGGGGAGGCATAAGTCCACTGCAACTCGGAAGTCCAAATTCCCGCAGCTGGTTAGTACCTGAAACAATTACAATTGGCTCTGAGGAGATTTCCACCTTGTCTAAAGACTGTCTAGTTCGGGTAGTTATATATGACTCTGAAGGAGATCCGAGCGTAGACTTTGACACATCTGACAAGACCTTTAGTATCATCGCCGTAGAATAATCACTTGAATCTGACTTCACCTTTTTGAGATAAATTTGGGGGACAAAGCCAATCCGTTTCATTAATTTCCCGCAGTCGTTTATCTGCAAAGATTTCTTCATTTATATTAACCTTTAGAAATGTTTAAAGGCTATACTGGGTAAATGGCTAGTTTCCAAAATCCTGATTTTCAACCAGCTCACACTTCCGTCCTAAAATTGAAACAGAGAATCCAGTCGGGTGAGGTGCCCACAGTCTCCGAATGGGCTCGAAAAGAAGGCATCACTCGTGTTACAGCTCGAAAATGCTTCAAAGAACTTCAGGCTGGACGGATCTTAGAAAAAGGAAAAAATGGGCGGTATTATCCAAAAGGTGCCACGCCCAGTATCGAATCCAAGCCACAAGCTCGAAAGGCCGCATCTTCTAATGCTTACACATCATTTCTCAATGACATTCTAGAGGAAACCTGGGAGTGGCAAAGCCGCCTCCCAAAGCAAAGTTGGCTTTCTCAAAAGTATGGAGTATCCAATCATACCATTGGGACTTGGTGTGTCTCACTTCTTGAAAAGGGACTATTGTATCAGAGAGGACGATTCTTTTTTGTTGGCAAAGTTATAGATAAACCGATAAGGCGAGCTTCGTCTCCAATAATTATTCTCTATATTCAATCTATGTCGCATTGGACATGGGATCTTATTAACATGCGAATCGGCCCATTCGCAAGGACTCTGAACGACCTATGCGCGACCCATGGCATTCGGCTCTATCCTGCAGTGGATACTCTTCACCGCTCAAATGCTACACCGGATATTCTGATCGGTATGAATTCCATCTCTGCTAAGATCGAAGAATGGGGAGATCGCTTTTTGGGAACGATTTTGAATAAAGCTGAGATAACTAGGGAGGGGCTAAACGAATGGTATTCTACACTTTCACACCATAATAAGCCTGTCGTGTTTTTTGATAGAAAAGGATTGGATATTCAGAATCCATCCTCTGCTAAAAAGAGTTACAGAAAAACTACACCATTTTATCGCTGCGCATTCTCAGAATACAATTTTTCTACAAAAGCTCTGCGTTATCTAGTTGAACAGGGACATCGAAATATATTATTAGCCCCAGCTAGGCCAGTCTGGTGGGATTTAAGAAAAAAATTGATTGTAGAAGAAGCAGAAAAAAACTTTCCCAGCGTTCGAGTTACAGCCTGCCCGCAACTAGTTGCAGAAAACTTTATCGGAAATAAGCGCAGTGAATTGATAGACACAATTCAGAAACTAAAAAAAGCCTTAGTACCCAGACTTCAAAAATTGGAAGCTGAAATTTTAAAAGATGCCGACAAAAGAGGCAAGTCCTTTCCCCGTTATTATGCCAAATGGAAAAGTATCGGCGAAGGGGCAGCCACATTGGCCTACATTGAATCCAGAACGCTTGGAAATGAAGTAACGCCTGCGAATTCTGTAGGTGAGTCTGCAAGGCTAGCCTTGGATTTTGTATTAGGCGGCCTTGGGGTAAAAGACAATAAGCCCAGTGCAATTATAGTTCCCAACGACAAGTATGCGGGAGAATGTTTACATGTACTGAAACTATTGGGGTACTCTATCCCGGATGATATGTCTCTAATCTCTTTTGATAACCAGGAAAACGTAACTATTGGCTATGTAAGCACAGTCGATCCCGGTTTTCGAGAATTGGCTAGACAAGCCATTCATGCAATTTTAGGTGATATCCCGACCAGGGCTGATAAGAATGGTGTTATTACTTCGCGCCCCGTCGTAGTAGATAGGGGAACTGTGAAACAGATGTAGGCGAAGATTTCGTTAGAATACGAATCTGCAGTTCATACACAAATGAGGCCAAAGTTTTCTTGCATGGGCCGAAAGTCTCGATCATTATGTAGAAGCTTAACGTTATTTTCTATACAAAATGTTCCTATGATTACATCAATTGTTTTGCGAACAGTAATTCCCTTTTTTCTTAAAATTCTAAAATTCTCTGCTGCCTTTTCTGCAATCTGCTTCCCAACCAGGTCGTAATAATAAAGATTTCTGATTATATCCCTTGCCATGTTCAAGTGCTTTTGAGTTCTGAATCCCTGAAGCAATTCTGTAATAATCAGATCTCCAATTGCTACTCTATCAGTTGAAAGTAATTCTTGAAGCAGAATTGTTTCTCTTGAATCAATCCCGCGAAAAAAATCGATCCATACTGAGCTATCTATTAAGACCATTTAGTCACGCCTCATGCTTTCCAAATCTCCAACCCAGGGTAATTTACCTTTATACTTTCTGATCGAAATCTGTGATTTCACATCAATAAGTAGTTGAAGGGCGGATTCTATTGTTTCTCGTTTTGTCTTCAGGCCCGAAAGACGTTTTGCCACCAACATAAGTTTATCGTCAATAACCACGTTTGTTCTCATTTAAACTCCGATGTGTAAATTAATAAAAATTATACACATAAAATCAGCTTGAAACAAGCTATGCTAAAATTTCAGACTGTAGTACCCCGTTCCAAAGTCTGGACGGGTATTCTCATATTTCCCTGCTGGGTGCGTGGGGCAGCTGGGCCGCCTAATAATGCGTTGGCAATACGATGGTTCAAAATAGAATTGTCCAATTGACAAACAGAAATATTGTTTTCTAGTGTAGCAATGGAATTTTCTAAGCAAAGGATAGATACAGTTTTAGGCACAGGAATTTGGTGGGAGCGACACCACTTTAAGGCGTCCACTGCATTGATGGATCGTGTAAATATCCACATGGATTGTTTTCGCTGATAAACCTGCTGAAAAGAATCGACAATTTGTGTCATGGAGATGAGTTCTGAATATGTTAATTTTTCATGTCTTTCTAATATCCTCTGTAATCTAATCTCCAAGCCTTCTTCTATTATCGATTGATAAAATCTTTTTGAATTCAATGTTTCACTTCGACCCACTACTGCAATTTTAATTTCACAGCTAGGGGACAAGTGGCGTAGCTCTGAAATGATTCTTAAACTGGTTATGAATTCTCTCGAATCACCGTCATCGAATTGATAGCAGTAGAGAAACTGTTCGTATTTCCTGTTACTTGAAAATCGTGCTGCTTCTCGAGCAATTGAAATACTCATGCTACCAAACAGACAGACTGTGGTGCGCGGGATAGCCAATGGTGGTTGTCGACCCACAGTGACAATTTTTGGATGTGGTTGCTTTTTCGATTTTTGAAAAAAACGCTGAGAAAG
The DNA here is from genome assembly GCA_038315885.1 of Fibrobacteria bacterium. GTDB lineage: Bacteria > Fibrobacterota > Fibrobacteria > UBA11236 > JBBQAD01 > JBBQAD01. The sequence continues at coordinate 8,311 of JBBQAD010000120.1, forward strand.
TTCAATTAATTTTTGACCCTGTGATTCATCGGAGGTTCCAAAAGCCACGAATAACAGAGCGTTTAGAATGGAATTCTTGGATCTCCAAAGTGACAGATTATTTTCCAATTGGTCGAAATGGCAATAGTGAATGCAGGCACCTCTTCTTTGAAGCACAGATTCCACACCATCAATTAAATCAGAATATAAATCATTTTTTCGTAGCTCCTTCGGTCCTCTATAACAAAACACAATTATTACAAGTGAATTTGGAGAGTGTTGCCTTTCAATATCGACTTCTCCAATCCAATAATATCTCCCTGATTTCTCTACCAATCCATTTT
>JBBQAD010000323.1:0-4697 GCA_038315885.1 Fibrobacteria bacterium
TTAGTCAAAGTGAAATTGTAGAGTCAGCTCATGATATTGGTGCCAAAATTGAATCGGAAGGTAAAACCCCAAGTTCCAAAAGCACTTTTACGCCGGGCAGCGGGGGAAAGCCTGTTTGGATAACTCGTGAATCAATTTTTCTTCGCAGCGGGCCGGGCACACAATTTAAACAGGCCGCCCAAGTAATGAAGGGTATGCGACTTCTAAAAGTCGGCAACCAAAAGGAATGGTATGCTTTGTTACAAGGTCGTGATACACTATATGCCCGTCAAGATATGGTGGTCTTTGAAGACCAACTCAGTACCGATGAGCTCAGTAAATTGAAGAAACTCGCCTCCGAACGTGAAATGGAAGCGATACGGCAAAAAGATATCTTGGCTGACAAACAAAAACCGGGAGGAGATGCGCAGGTAGAACAGTCTGACCAGAGCCCTTTCAAGCCACCTGCCCAAACCCAGGTTGTAGAAAAACCGATTGAAAAAAAGGTGGAGAAACCTGCGCCTTTAGAAAAACCTGTACCCGTTAAGAAGCCAGACCCAGCAATTTTAGAAGCCCAGGAAAAAGCGGTCCTTGCAGCTAAAAAAGAAGAAGAGAAACGTTTGCGTGATGTTCTCGAAGAGGAAAAGAGAAAATTGGCGGAGCAACAAGAACTAAACCGCAATCTAGAAGAGCAGAAAAAAGCGGAAGAAGAGCGCCAAAGGAAACTGCGCGAAGCGCGCAACCGTGTTGTCTATAATAGTTTTGGAAGACGCGATCCATTTGAACCGGTGGAGTATGGCGCCTCTGGTATGGGCATTGATATCGATCAGATGAGGTTGGTGGGTGTCGTTTGGGATGAACGCGAACCACTGGGAGTAATGGAACACGTAAAGGAAAAGGGATTGTCGTATACAATTAAAGAGGGCGACCCCGTAATTAATGGCCGCGTGTCTCGAATTACAAAGGATCGTGTTACCTTCGATATTACCGAATATGGCATATCGCGCACTTTCAGCCTTCGGCTGGTTCCTCAATCCGAGAGGGAGGGAAAATGAGAATATTATTCGCCTTATTATTGATGCTGACCCTAGGTCAGTTATCCACAAGGGCACTAGCAGCTGCCGGTCCCATTTCAGAGGGTGCTCCTAAGGATTTCAGTTTTGTAAACACCGATATTCGTACCGCCTTTAAAACATTGGCAAGCATCGGCAAAGTGGACATTGTCGTCGCCCCTAATGTGGCTGGAATGAATGTGAATGTTGAACTGACCGATAAATCATGGCAAGAGGCCATGAAAGTACTTTGCCAGATGTTTAATCTGCACTATCGCACCGAGCAGAATTATCTGTATGTGGAAAACATGACAGATTTTAATAAGCAAATGGTTGAAAATGCTACGGCGGCACAGCAAGCAGGCGCAGTAGCACCCCTTAAGCGAGAAATTGTAACGATTAAAAATGCCAAGGCTAAAGATCTTTCCAATTCAATTCGCGATTTGCTTAGTCCACGAGGAAAATTAAATGTTGTCGATCGCAACAATGCACTCATCATCCTGGACACCGAAGCGAATATTCGCGAAATCAAAAATTCCATTTCCAAATTGGATATTCCCACCAAGCAGGTTAACATTCGGGCCAAATTGGTTCAGGTTAACTCTGACGCACTGCGGCAAATGGGCGTCGATTGGCAATTGGGCACATCGGGAAATGTGAACCCTTTAATTTCGAACCCAGGAAAATTACCCACTACCTCCCAACCCGGGGCAGTAGCAACATCTTCTCCCGGTGGAAGCATTTCAAATGCAGCAAGTGCCGCTGGAACGGGCGCAGCGGTGGGTGGTGTTGCAGGAGCGACTTCTCAAGTGGCCTTTGGACTTTTAAACGGCAATTTGGCGATGGCGATTGCATACATGATCAATGATGGACAAGGTGAAGTGCTCGCCCAACCGCAAATAACCACTCTCGATAATATGGAAGCGGAAATTTTTTTAGGGGAAGAAGTGCCTCAACGGGTTTTGGATGCGCGAGGAACTCCCGGTATTGTAAATCAAGAAGCGGGTACAGCTCTTAAAGTTACACCCCATGTTACCGGAGATGGCAGAGTGCTTCTCGACTTGGCTCCCGAAAAAAGTTCATTCAGAGCCAATCCCAGTGGTGGACAATTTATTGTTGATAGGCAAAAAGCCAAAACTTCGGTCTTGGTGAATAATGGAGAAACGGTGGTAATTGCGGGATTAACTTCGAAAGAAGAATCATCGGTTGAAACGGGAATACCATTTTTGAAAGATATCCCTCTCCTGGGTTATCTCTTTAAATACAAATCATCCCAAATGCGCAAGCGTGATTTAATCATTTTTGTAACACCTAATATTGTGGAATCTCCCAAAGATAAGGCTGCCCTAGCAGAGGCGGAAAGAAGTTTGCTCGAACAGGAAAACAGTACCACTCCAGAGCCCAAGTCTTCCAATTCCGATATCCCCCAGGCGAGCTATGGAACTGGAGGGGGCTATACGGCACCAAGCCCTTCACCATCTCCATCATCTGAGCCAGGACCCCCCCCCATCGATAATGGCGGTGGTGGCAATGAGGCCCCAGCCCCCGAAGACGACTGGTAACACTTCATTCTAAACGCAGTTGCCAGCGATCTCCATTTTTTTTGATACTGAGGGCCCGCGAAAATAATCGGCTGAGCTCTTTGTTACTAATAGCTTTATCGATTGGCCCTTGAAAAGAAACCTGCCCTTCACGAAGCAAAAGCGCGTGGGTAAACTCTGGCATAATTTCATCGACATGATGGGTTGTATACAATAGCAATGGGCTTTCAGGGCTTTGCATCATTTTGCGAAGAGCTTGTAAAAAGATTTCACGGGCTACAGGGTCAAGTCCTGAACTGGGCTCATCCAGGAGCAAGATTCCCGGCTTAGTCATCAAGGCTCGTACAATCATGGTCAAGCGCTTTTGCCCTTGACTGCAAAACCGATAGGGTTTTTTGCACAAAGACCAGATCCCCAATTCTGTCATCCATTTTTTGGCCCAGGTCTGAGCTTTTCTTTGGGGTGTATCAAACTGAATTCCCAGCGTGCCCGTACTCCCTGAAAGCACTATTTCAAGACAGCTTTGATGCGAAGGCAGTTCGGGATCAAGTTCATTGCCGACCCACCCAATCGATTGCCGTAATTCATTGAGATCATCATCGCCAAAGAGGCGACCAAGTACCTTGATTTCTCCATCAATGGGCCATAACCAACCTTGCAGAAGAGCAACCAGTGAGCTTTTTCCGGAGCCATTTGGGCCGAGTATCACCCAATGCTCATTTTCTGATACGGTCCAGTTCAGATTTTTTAAAACCGCTTGGCCTTCCCGGAACAGTGAAATATTGTGTAATTCGACCAAAGAGTTACTTTTCATATTGGAGTTCTTTTGAGATGTCATGCTCAGTAAATTTACCTAAATCTTGCATTAGTTCGGCTGAAAATGATATCTTCAAGCTCATGTTTGTAGTCAGAATGTAAGGAGTGTTAATGCGGAATTCACATTGGCTTTTATTCTGCCTTGGCCTGCTTTTTGGAAGCCTGTCAAGTGTTCCGGGCTTTGCGGAGAGTGACAAAGTCGAGGAGGATACGGAACTTCCCAGCTTGCCGATCATGCAGCGTTATGGATTGCTACGATTGAATGTGCAGCCGGGTGAATGTATCACGTTAATAGATGGAAAATTTCTGGATAAAAATGTGTGGCTGATTTCCATGAAACCGGGAACTCACACTTTGGATATCATTCGCGAGGGATACAAATCGTATTCGAAAGTATTTGATATCACTCATGGGGATCGCCTGACTTTTGATGTTCAATTGGAATTGAAAGATGTAACCGCGAAGAATGATCAGTAACAGTATTTCGTTTGAGGCATCCCTACACTTTAGTATTTCATAGCCTTGATCATTTCATTCATCGTCGCTTTTTCGTGACATTCTGCAAAGGCATTGGTCTGCATTGTCCAAACCCGTTGCCAATCCTCTGAACGTAAACCGCTCATGTCGCGTGTTCCTTTAAATGAAATAGCGAAAATATTCCGGATTCCCTCATTGAAAGCTGCGAATGTGGCTTCGGGAACCGATTCTTCAGTATTTTTTTCAATGAGATAGTTACGAATCCATATTTGAGCTTCTTTACCATGACGATTAGCTGTTTCTAACAGGTGTTGGCTGGTTCGTCGACACGTTTTGGCCAATTCAGACGGCTGAATACCCTTTTCCCAAACCGGCTCCAAACTGATTTCGTCTATTTCAGAAATTTCTGCAATCTTATCCAAGGTTTCCCAATTTCCAACGCTGTTATCAATGGCCTGTGAAGTGATACTGGGAAATTTGACTGCGTTACGTTTACCCCTGTCTGTAACCCTCATGCTCAATTCTGAGAGTAAATTGACCATGCTCGTTTGTCTAAAATTTTGAACAGTTGGAGTGAGGCTGCTGGGCATGAGATGTCCGTAATTCTTTCGAAAAAGTCGCTGACAGCTTGCGCAGCGACAACACCAATTTGTAGATATGCTCTTTCCCAGTGTATCGGTTTCCTGAAAGAATTGGGGTTCATACCAAAGCACTGTTTCAGCATTTGTACCACAGACAAAGTCTAACCACCGTTTCAAATAATCCTTAAAACTGGTATGATTGGGGCAACTGGCCACCACCGGCTTTTCAAAATTATTGACCTGTGCTTGAG
>JBBQAD010000369.1:0-4172 GCA_038315885.1 Fibrobacteria bacterium
CATCTATAATATCGGCCCCTTGTGCGAGCATCATCTCAGCGTGGGCAATTGCCTTGTCTAGTAATACATATTTGCCGCCGTCGAAAAAGGAGTCAGGTGTTACATTCAGAATTCCCATTAACAGAGGTCGGCTGCCTCCAACTAGCTTATTACCGATTCGCCAAGGTCGAGGTGAAATTGGATTTATTTCAGAACCCCAGGAATTATTCATGATACTGTATCCTGCCAGCAGCTATTAGGCAAATAGGACGATAGTGACTATCATGAAAATTAATACGAAAAATAAACGCAAATAATAGTGGCAAGAGAAATTCTTGCCCTCCAATAGTATTACAGAGAGTGGCGGTGACTGAAGAACCCTAGGCTTGTGCATCCACACTTCCACCCACATTGGGCGGATCGGTTTTTTCAGGTGCAGATGTACTGCCCACCACGGCTTCGGGAGGAGCTTCATCGGGATTGGGAGGTATTGGAATCTCCTTCTCTTCGCGCATCCGCTTTGAATCGCGCAGATAACCGCGACTCTTACGAGTTTCGCTGATTATCTCACCGCGAAGGGCTTTATCGATTTCATCGCCTTCTAAGACTTCATGTTCGAGCAGGGCTTCTGCCAAATTGGTCAGCTTCTGCTTATTTTCCGACAATAGTCGGGTAACTCGCTCCAATTGGGTGTGTACAATTCGAGAGACTTCTTTATCAATTTTAATCGCGGTGGCTTCAGAATAGTCGCGATGTTGATTGATTTCACGCCCTAAAAAAATCTCTTCTTTTTTCTTTCCATAGGTCATAGGGCCTAATTCCTCAGACATACCCCATTCGCAGACGTATTTGCGCGCCAAGTCAGAAGCACGCTCGATATCATTGGCTGCACCAGTTGTTTTTTGATTGAACATCAAAAACTCGGCGCTGCGTCCACCTAAAAGAATGGCGATGTTATCGAGAATAAAGCGCGATTCTACAGTGTAACGGTCTTTTTCAGGCAAAGAGAATGTAACACCTAAGGCACGGCCGCGAGGAATAATGGTGATTTTATGCAAGGGGTCGGCATGTTCCACCAGTTTAGACATCAGGGCATGACCGGCTTCATGGTAGGCTGTGGTGCGTTTCTCTTCTTCAGAAAGAATTCGCGAAACCCGTTCGATACCCATCATGATTTTGTCTTTAGCCTCTTCAAAATCAATCATCACGACTTTATCACTGCCAAAGCGAGCTGCCAGTAAACAAGCTTCATTCACCAAGTTTTCGATGTCTGCGCCGGAAAGCCCAGGTGTACCACGGGCAATTTTATTTGTGTCAACATCATCAGCAAGGGGCACGTTTCTTTTTTTGAGATGCACGTTTAAAATAGCTTCGCGGCCTTTGGCGTCGGGTGGATCAACAACGATTTGCCTATCAAAACGACCCGGTCTTAATAATGCAGGATCTAGTACATCAGGTCGGTTGGTAGCCGCGATGAGTATCACTCCATCATTGGCATTGAAACCATCCATTTCAACCAGAAGCTGATTCAAAGTTTGTTCGCGTTCATCGTGACCACCACCTAAACCTGCACCGCGATGACGACCGACTGCATCAATTTCATCGATAAAGATGATACAGGGAGCATGTTTTTTACCCTGTTCAAAAAGGTCGCGCACACGCGAAGCACCTACACCGACAAACATTTCCACGAAGTCTGAACCTGACATGCTGAAGAAGGGAACCCCAGCTTCGCCTGCGACCGCTTTGGCCAGCAAGGTTTTACCTGTTCCCGGAGGACCTAGCAATAAGACTCCGCGAGGGATGCGTCCACCCAAATTGCTGAACTTTTTCGGGTCTTTTAGAAAATCAATGATTTCACCCAGTTCTTGTTTGGCTTCATCACAACCGGCAACATCCATAAAACTGAGTTTGGGACGATGCTCGTCCATCAATTTTGCGCGGCTTTTTCCGAAAGAGAAGATTCCCCTCGGTCCACCCATTTGACCACCCTGACGTGCCATCAACCAGAAAAAAGCGAGAAGAAGAAAGATGGGAAACAGAGTGCTGAGGTAAGTGAAAAAACGGGTCTCTTTAACAAATTCAACTTTAACCTTATGAGCAATTAAGGTATCCAGGATTCCGTCCATGGTATTTGCCATTTCCGGCAAAATCACCTTAAACTGCATGTCTTTGCCCGAGGTCAAACCCTTACCTTTGCGCTCAGCTTGTTCTTCAGGGTTTAGCTCTTTTTCTCCAATAAAGATATAACCCTCGCCGATGCGCTGAACCTTGGCACTTTTGATTGTGACACTGGCATCGCTCATCATGTGTTTAAATTCGGAGAAGCTCAGTTCCATTTGCGGATTCTGAGTATCCACTAGTTTGACAACCGCGATGGAGATCAGAATGATCAACAAAAGCAGGGAGAGGTTTTTACGCTTCCATTTATTGTTTAGCGGCTGCTGTTTATCGCCCTCATTGGACCTGGGACGTTTAGGCCCGCCTGTTTTACGATCGGTCTCTATCTTGTTCTGCATTGTAACTCCAGCTGTAAGATAGCCTTTGTAGCGCTTGTAACCCTGAAGAGTTGCGAAATTCCATAGCCGGGAACCCATGCCACCTGATTTTTACTCAAAATCAAGGGAATTAAAGAACGCTGTGCGGTAGGAATTTTTTTGTCGTTCAAAAAGTACTTCAGTTTCCGTCCTGCTTGATCCAGTCCAAAGGGAACAAATACATCCCCATTAAGCCGTGTTCGAACTATCAATTTACTAGAAAGCATGGCAGCATCAAATACGGCCTTGTTTTCTTTTTCGAAGGGAAAATTAGCCAAGTCCTCGGGCTTTCGGTAGTCATATTGCAGACGATATTCCATTAAATCCCAGGTCCAGTGAAAAAAACCGCCCTGCGTTTGCTCCTGTGGTTGCAGTTCGAAGCACTGCGAATCAAAATACAAAGGGCTTTGATTTGGCGTCCAACTGTTCCGAGGGCCATTGCCAGATTGATGAAAAGACTTTTTAACCATGGCTGCGAGGTGAGAATTCGAATCTAGGTAAATAATTTCGCCCTGAACGGTGATACTCCAGTTTGAGATAGCATACTCATCTGATTCGGGATTTTTATCGGGATTGAACTTAAAGCTCCAGGCAAACTTTTCAATACCCAGTTTCCACTGCCGTTGGAGCTCTCGAAACTGACTTTGTTTGATTTTGGGGATGTCGCATAAGCCATTTTTTTTGGCAAGGGCTTGCAGCCAAATTTCAAAAATTTCAATGAGGCCGAGAGTTACAATCTCACGCAGTGCTACTGCATTTAGACCATATAGTTGTGTAGATAGTGGGGTGCTTTGTGTGCTACTCGTAGCGGGAACAGTGATGTCAGTCACAAAAAGGGGAGCCTCGGCCGTTTCAATCTTCAGAATATACGGCCAAAGCTGTGAAACTGTATTGGCTATAGCCGCAACTTTATCTTGTTCAGCTTCGCGGGCCAAGAGTTGTGGTATCACCTGATGGCGAAAAATATTTCTATCGGCAAAGAATTGACTGTTACTCACATCTTCAAACCAGAACACTTGCTGTTCTTGCAAATAAGCAATCAATTCTTTTTTACTACAGTCTAAAAAAGGCCGTATGATGCCGGGTTCTCGACGAAAGGGAATACCCGAAAGCCCGGGAAAAACACTGGACCGCGAAATCCGCTGTAGCACGGTCTCAATTTGATCATCTTTATGATGCGCTGTCAAAATTTGCTCGGCACCGATTTGGTCTTTTACATCGATTAAAAAGCGATAGCGTTCCTCTCTGGCCCAAATCTCCATGGAATGCTTCTTCGCCTGCCGTTTTGGATCTAACTGAATCGAATAAAATGAAACATGATGCCGTTTACAATAGCGTCTAAGCCAGGCTTCTTCATAAATCGATTGTTCACGAAGGCCATGATTTATATGGGCTACAGAAATATCGGTCGAATATTCAGGGCGAATAAAGGTGACCCAAAAGTGTAACAGAGCCATGGAGTCAGAGCCACCCGAAATAGCGAGCAGCGTTTTGGCGGAAAAATCAAATTTTTTGTTCTTTAGGAATGCAATTAGAGCGAGTGCCCAAGTAGTAGAGGCAATGCTTTCTGTATCACAAATAGAAGGATGAGAGTGCATGGCTTGCGATGCAGTCATAACTAAACCGTGAGTGGTTTACCCAAAATTTTCCAGGATT
>JBBQAD010000354.1:0-4309 GCA_038315885.1 Fibrobacteria bacterium
CCTGCACTTCCGCCTGCCACCTGTTCATCGCAGGAACTGGGATTTTCACACGCCTGCCAAGAAACCAGAAAAGCCAGTGAGAAAAACAGAATGCGAAATGATTTTGCAACACACAATCCCTGACTTAGCCATGAACTAAGCGAAGAATTACCGAGTGTTCTATACACGTTCATTATCGATGCTCATCTACTCGTGCTTAAGTTTTTAGTCATGGGATAGAATTGCATGCCTAAGCCATAGACCCTGTCCTCTTTACTGTCTTTATCGATTATGTCTCTCAGTTCTTCCTGAAAAGAGGCCAGTCGTTCTTTGATGCTATTGAAACCTTGCTCGGAAATGTAGAATACCAGCGTATTAAACTGTCGCTTATCGGCTTCGACCTCTTCCATACGATTCACTGCGAGATTTAAGAATTGCGAATGATGTTGAAAGGCCGCCATGTCCTGCACTTCTTTTTCTGTGGTGATGTGTTTATTGACCGGAGTGTATCCATTGGCGGTTTTTTTAATCAGTTTAAGCTCTAATAAGGTTTGTATTGCTTCGCTCACCTGGGCTGGTGTAAGTTGCGGACTAATGCGCTTGGCGATTTCAACCGGATTGCGTTGAGTGGAGTGGATTCCAAAAAAACTCCACAAAACAGGGTAATACCATTGCGACCAAAATTTGTATTGACCCGATTGAATTTTTTCTGCCTTCGAACTGCGAAATTTTGAGAGTAAGGCAAAATAATGATTTTTTTCCTGCATTGCCTTAGCCTGATTGAACTGTACCAGCAGGTCAAAGTATTCCGTCTGCTGCATACTGAGTTTCATGGCCTTGGCAACTTTGACTCGAACACTTGGGCTTAGTTGCCGCTTCCCTTTGATAACCGCGCTTAAGAGTCCAGAAGAAGCCAGTGATGGAGAAACGATGCTAGAGAACGTTCGCAGGGAAAAATCGGATGAAGATTCACGCATAGAACTAAGCCAGTCTTGCAAAAACTCGCGGAAGTCGAGGTAGTCGAAGAGTTTGGGGGGATTAACTGGCATAAACCTAAACTCTTCTGTGTGCCTGAACTGAACCCCAGTATATCACTCGATGAATTGTGTTTCGCATGAATATCCTTTTCAACGCTTTGGAACCACCTGTTTATGCTTGCATAAAATCGCGCACAAACTTCAATATTAATATAGGATAAGATTTCAAAAAATACGAATTTTTGCTAGAAATCTAGCTAAGTAGTGCGCACACTTTATGCGCACAAAACTGTTCTTGAGCTATTCCTTGCTATCAATTTAATCGGTAGTTTTTGCCTCATGAGAACGCTGGACTCATTGGCTCTTTACTTCGTCATCAGGGAGATACTATGATTTGCCCCAATCCCCGCGATAAGTGGCTTTCGCCAGAAAAAGTGCTGCGAGAGCATGAAAATTTGGTGAAAAGTTTATGCAGACGATTTTCTCGTCATCCTGAAGATGCCAAAGAGCTGGCCCAAGATATTTACTGCAAGATTGTACAGGCCTTACCTGGCTTTAAAGGTGAAAGCGCCATTTCGACCTGGGTGTATCGAATTGCCCTTAACCACTGTTACCATTACCTCAAAGGAATGAGAAGCCAAAGCCAGGGATGGCTAGCTTATTGGGCTTCGCTTCAGGAAAACGATTATTTGATTCCGCATGAAGGCGACAATCGCTTAAGCGTCCAAAAATTTTTAGAGCCTGAAAATGAAGCCACCCGAAAAACAGTAGAGCTGCATTTTATGGAGGGTTATACCCAAGATGAAATCGCCCAAACCCTAAAGGTCTCCCGAGTAGCTGTGACCAAGCGGCTTGGTCAATTCAAAGAACGATGCCGAAGAAGAGCGACAAAGTGGGGTCTTAACCAAGCTTCTCTGTGCTGATTTCCTTCCGGTAAAGCTAGATGCTAAAAGCTACTACGATTCTCAGACCGAGTTGCATGGCCAAACTGAGTCAAAGCGATGGCCAGTCAATTGTTAATTTAAGCTTATGGCTAGCCTTGCAAATCCCGAAGGGGAGAGTCTCTTTGAAAAATTAGTGGGACGCTATTCCGATGGAACCAAATTGGAGACGCTTCCTCTTAATGTCAGGCGAACCAAAAGTATCGCCGATCATCTGACCCGCATGCTCAATACCCGCCAGGGTTCCGTACCGCATTTGCCTGACTATGGTATTCCTGATATTGCTGAAATCTATCGGATGCTTCCCGGCAGTATGAAACAGTTAGAAGAAATGGTGTTACGTACGGTAAAAAAATATGAACCCCGGCTTAATAACGTGAGAATCCGAGAAATTGCGACCGAGGCAAACGAGTTTCGTCTCGCCTTTGAAGTGATGGGGAATCTTTCTGATGGGTCAAAAATTGCGTTACAAACCAGCTTCACATCCATTGGGCAAACCAATGTGAGCCAGCGTCGTTTAAATTAAGTAGGTCATTTCATGCCGGAATTCGAAAAGTATTACGAAGAAGAAATGCGCTATCTTCGCGAAGCTGGTAAAGAGTTTGCTTCGGCTTTCCCCGAAAAAGCGCGTTACTTAAATATTGATGCTGTTGAGGATAGAGACCCCTATGTAGAGCGCTTGTTTGAGGGTTTTGCATTTCTTACCGGACGAATCAGACAAAAATTGGACGACGATTTTCCAGAATTTTCTCACAATTTGATGGAAATGGTAGATCCCTCTTTCTTAAGAAGCATTCCTTCCATGTGTATGTTACAGTTCGACTGGCGAGCCTCTATGTTACAGGGAGCCTATACCATTCCCAAGGGAACGGTTATGCTTTCGACTCCTGTTGGCAGTGATAAAATTGCCTGCCGTTTTCAAAGCTCCCAATCTGTAACACTTTTTCCCTTTCACATTACATCCATGGAACGCTTTCGCGACTTTCGTCGGGGCGATGGCTTTCGCTTGCGCTTTGATTGGGAAAGTCCCGAAGCCTCAGTACTATTTGATCCGGATTCAATACCCTTGTATCTCCATGGCGACCGGACTTTTGCCTACCGACTCCATCATCTATTGGTTACCAAGTTGAGACAAATAGAGGTAGAAGCGGGGGGAAAGAGCCTCGTTATTGGCAATCAGAAAAATGTGGTGCCTGGTGGCTTTTCCACTGATGAAAACCTGCTCCCTATCCTGGATAGCTCCTTCGAGGGAAACCGGTATCTAAAAGAATTTTTTTGTTTCGATGAAAAATTTCGCTATGCGAATATTTCCGGGTTGGGCCGCTTACGGGAACTCGGTCAACATAGTACTTTCAATCTGGTCTTTTACTTCAATGAAACTTTACCCGAGAGTTTACGGGTCAATGTCGAGAATTTTAAACTGTTTACCAGCCCTGCTGTCAATTTATTTGCAGATTCAGCTATTCCGGTACACCTGAATCACAAGCATTTTGAATATCATGTTATTCCCGATTCAGGCCCCAGCAGCGAGGTCTATGAAGTACAATCGGTTATAGGAAGTGATAAAGCCACAGGCTCAATGCGCGACTATCACAAGTTTTCAGACTTTAGACACAAGGCAGTGCAGGGGGGCGACCGTGCTGCTGGAGTGTATTACCAAGTGCGCCAAGAGCGAATGGGACGAGGACGATTCAATTCGTATCTGTCGATTGCCAGTCAAGGTCAGGTTGAAAAATTTGCGGAAGAATATGTTTCCATCAGTTTAATCTCAACCAATGGCGGTCTACCAAGAGAAGCCCTCAAAGAGGGAGATGTCACTGTTCCCACAGGAAATTTTCCGGGCTTTAGCTCATTTACCAATTTTACTCGGCCTACCGCGCCTATTTATCCGCCCAGGGCAGAACATTATCTCTGGAATGTACTGTCACACATGAATATGAACTATCGCAGCCTGACGCAAGACGGCAATTTGAAAGAAGTCATGGCTCTTTATGATTGGTCGCACGCGGGAGCCAATCGAAAAATTATCGAAGGTGTTATAACCTGTCGTCTGGAGAAAAAGAACTTCTTGATCGGGTCGCAATTGGCCCGTGGTACTGAAATAAATGTCAGTATTAAGGATGGAACATTTAGTGAAACTGGCGAGCAATTTGTATTTGGGCGAATTTTATTGGAGTTTTTTACCCAATATTCCACCATCAATCATCTTGTATCACTGCAGATGACCACTCTGCCCTCTGGGGCACTAATGCGCTGGGAACCTCTGGAGGGCCGTTGTCACTCTCTCTAAGCCAATTCTTTTTTGAAGAGGGCCATTCGCTCAATTTTTTTCAAGCCTTATTTCTGCTTGAGCGTTTACATCCCGAATTGGCTCGCTTGGGTGAAACAGAAGAGTTTTCGCGCGAAAGTGTC
>JBBQAD010000069.1:0-10388 GCA_038315885.1 Fibrobacteria bacterium
ATTGATTTACTAAGGGCTTTATTTGCGCTTGAGCTGGACGCAGGTTTCAGCACAGAGTCGATTGAAAGTGGATATGCACTGATATCGGTTGTCATATTGTTAACTCCTACTAATTCTTAACCAATAAATTCCAAAGTGTTATATCCAAGCCTGCGACCAGTGTCATTAAAACCGTCGTCCGGGAATCCTGTATTACTGTTAACACTATTCTCTTCTGTTACGGATGCATTGGATGAATTTTGTTTGTTATTCTGTTGCTGGTTTTCTCGAAACTGGAAATTCTTGCCTTCACCGATGGATACTTTTAATTGATCGATTTGTAATCCTTGAGCCTGCAATGCATCTCTGAGTTGGGGCAGTTTGTCATCCAGCATTTGCTTAACTGCTTCATTTTCCACCAGGATCTGACCACTCATATGATTGTTTTCGGTAATTAGTGAGATATGCAGTCGGCCAAGGTGTTCAGGTTTTAATTGTATTTCCAATTGGTTTTCTGCTTTGAGCACCATCGAGCCCATTTGTTGCAAAAGCTGCTGCATCACTTGCGGTTCTGCCATACTTCTAGGCACCAAGCCACTGCGGGCTGCGGCTACGTGCAAGGCACCGGGATTTTTCATAGCGTCTATCAGCGACTGAAATCCAAGTTTGTCATTCATTTCTACGGATTCATGCTCAGGAATCTCGTTCCAAATCCCCGGGTCTGGGTTTCTCACAAACTGTTTTGAAAAAAGTGCGTCTTCTTGATTTTCATTTGTCTCATTAAAATTTTCAGGCAAATCCTCTTGTAATACACGAAATTCTGAGTCTGATTCTTTTCTATCAGATTCTAAATCTATTATCTGCGAAAATTCATTAGCGGAACGAATAGTTCCCTGATCATTACCTTTTGAAAGACTTGATTGTAGTTGTACTAGAAAGGGTTCCGGACGAAATATTTGCTTATCCGAAGTTTTAAATTCTGTGAACATCTCTTGGTTGGTCGATGGTATACCGTTATTGATGTTTGATTGAGGATTTTCTTTTATAAGTGAAGTGAATTGGTCGAGTACTTTTTTAAGTTCACCCAACAAGAGTGTATCTTTTCCACTGAGTGCGACGAGATGCTTGCTCGAATCATTTTCAGGCTTGGCGGAAAAGCGTTCTATCAAATCTGTCCATAATTCTTTTAATTTACTGAGCTCTTGTGTATTAGAGTTTTCTAAAATTGAATTTTCGCATACTTCGATTTGTTCTGTAACCTTATCTAAAGCTTGGGATAGTTTTCCTAAAAATTCGAGATTCTGTAATTTTTCCGGCGGTATTGAGATGCCCAGCTTTTCCAGAATTGCTTCAATTCGGGCCATCTCTTTTTCAAGACTCCCTTCAGAGGCATCTAAACCGCTTTCATCATTCTGCGTTTTATTTAAAGACTCCTGCCTTTTTGCGGGAGAGTCTGACTCTGTACGAAGCGGGCTCTTGATGTTCTGATTTTTTTGATTCGAGATTTGGCGTAGCTTGGCTTCAAAAGCCTGGTTGTTGATATCAAATTTCTGATTATTTTCTGAATTATCTTGGTTGGAAACTGATTGGGATCTCTCTGAATGAAATTTTTTATTTAACCGAGCTTGTTGTTCATGCCTTAAAATTGATGTCTGTTTGCTTGGTTCGTTACTCTTATCAATTTTGTTATCGCTATTCGTACTATTTTTTCTGCTGTTTTTATTGTTCGTATTACTTCTAGTAAAGTCAGTTTCTGATTTTTCAGTTTCTGAATTCCTGTTTTTATTGGCCTGAAATTTTAAACTGACATCAGCTTTGATGGCGCGAAGCTTGGTTTGTTTTGCGCTAAAAATCTCTGTCAAATTAATTTGTTGCATATTGTATTCTTCGCTTCGCCTTAATTGTCTTTTACCGTATTTTCACCCATCAATTTGGTCAGCCTTGCAGCTCTTCCCACATCTAGGGCAGCCAAGGCTGCCAGTGTTTTTGAAGTGGACCGGGTCTCAGGAATTTTTTGTAAAATCCGAACCACTAAACCATCTTCTAGGGTTAAAAGAATGGGGGCAGCTTCTTCAGGACGCATTGAACCATAGACTTCAGCCAGCGATTTTAATCGCTTCTCTTGCAGTTCATCACTTTGAGCAACTAACTGTTCAATCCGTTTTCTATTCCGCAAGATGTCTTCTTTTGTATTCATTGTTTCGAGCTTAAGATTTTCTAGCTGCTCGATTTTCTCATTAATTTCACGTTCCTTTATAGCCAATTTTTTTTCGCGCTCTTCCAGGGCTTGAAAGGTTTTCATTTGTTCGGCTTCAGCTCTATCTTGGGCGGGAGTATAGCGCTGTAAATACTGATCGAGTTTTGTTTTGGTTTTTTTATCACCGAGTTCGAGATGTACCACTCCCGTTGCTAACATCACTGTTACCAGTACGACTGGAAACAAAAAGATGCTGATGATAGAGAGTCCGGCCAAATCCTTAAGCTTCACACTTACCTCTAGATAAAACGCAATGTTTCCTTGTGGAGTAGCAATGCCTATGCCATCCAAGACATGGCTTAAATTGATTTATAAAGAAGTGCTTTAATATCGATGTGAACGAAAATGATCGGGGTGAAGCAATGTCAAAGGAAAAAAATTCCCCACTCAAGTAAGGAATCAAGTTTCACTTTAAGTTTTGATTTAACTTTTACTTAGCTCAAGGGAGAAGTTCTCAAATTCTTGGGCTTTATACTATTCGTTTGTGCTGATTGAGAATGATACCCGACAAAATCTTGGGAGCAAAGAATGTGGATTTCTCAGGCATGACGATTTCAGAATTTTTCATTCCTGCATTAGCCACAGCCATCAGCTCATCAATACTCACGGGGTGGAGCGCTATGGCCATATTATAATGCCCTTCATCCACTTTTTGTTTCATTGTTTCAAGTTCGGATTCAGCATAGTATTCAAAGAATTTTTTCTGGGTGATCATGCTGTGATTTACCCCAAGAAGCGGATACAATTCTTTTTCAAGAATGCTGCAATCTAAACGACCGACTACATCATCGGGAACCTGTTTGGCCTTAAGAATGTAACAGCCCTCTTTGGTGTAGATGCAAAATTGATGCTTGGGGGGAGTGGTAAAGTTTTGGCATTTTTCCAAACTTAATTGTCCAATTAGATCAGAAAAATTTTGTTTACCGTTTATCAGTCGGTTATAGGCCAGAATAGTAGCCTTTTCCACTATATAGGCCATAGCATAATTCTGCTTGTTTAACAGAGCTGCATGATAGCGGTGATGTCCGTCGGCGATATACAGCGGGTTCTGCGCTATGCTGGCTTTTAATTGTTTCCCAGCGGGAGATTCTGCAGGAAGTTTGAAAATTCGGTTCTTAATTCCGTGCAATTCAGAAAGGCCCTTAAAGTCGGTGGTAAAACTGTAAAGTGCGGATTCGGACACTATAATTTTCTCTAGAAT
The DNA here is from genome assembly GCA_038315885.1 of Fibrobacteria bacterium. GTDB lineage: Bacteria > Fibrobacterota > Fibrobacteria > UBA11236 > JBBQAD01 > JBBQAD01. Next base: position 3,438 of record JBBQAD010000069.1, read on the forward strand.
GGTCTGAATGGGAGAGCGAGTCAAAAGAAAAATGGGTTCCAATGTCAGCTGGGTTTCATTGGTTACGGCAATGCGGCCCTTAACCTTTTCGTCGAAGGTTTTTTCATGACGAATGATGTTACCACTTGCGTAGTCTTCGACGGCGACACCGGCGAAGAATCCCAAGCGGCTGCCATCTTTCCATTTTTGTTCGTAAACATAGTAGCAAGGTTCTTTATCTTCCTGAATGATTCCTGCCTTTATAAAGCGCTGTAAGGCTTCACCGGGCTTTTCACCCAACGTAATGTGAAAGAGGGAGTTCTGATTCTCTGAAAGCAGCTTTTCGAGTGGCGAGCCCTCCTTCACAACGTCATAAGGAGGAGCGGTAAAATTTGCAACCTCAGTCTCTATTGGACGATATCCCGTAAGCCCATCAATTGTGGCCATTTATTTGCCCTTTCCATCAAAAAGCAGTAACCTAGCTAGTGGGTGATTCTTTGCCAACAATCGGCAAAAAAATTAGCCTTTAGCCCGATTTTGCCACTTTAGCTCAGATGGTAGAGCAACGCATTCGTAATGCGTGGGTCCGCGGTTCGATTCCGCGAAGTGGCTCCAAAATTTCCAGCAAAATCAGCGATTTTATTAGAAAATCTGTACCAGTGATACGTTTGGGATGCTATCCAATTATTTTGACCCATCTTAGTCTTGCATATGCAGCGGTTGGTTCTAGGTAATTTGAAACAAAAACATTCTTTTTGAGGTTTATGCTCAAATTTTATGAAAAATAGTAGCTCTTACACTAAATTTCATAAAAAATTAAATTCGTAAAGTCACCTAAAATATATTTTCGCGATTCGGGACTGTTACACGAATTGATGGGAGTGCATAATCTGGACGACATCCAGGCACATCCTAAATTGGGCGCTTCTTGGGATGGTTTTGCCTTGGAACAAATCATACAGCTTGCTCCCGAACCGGAGTCGGCAATTTTTTTCTCAGATTATCAAGACTTTGAACTTTATTTGCATTTTAACTTACCACCCAAACGAATCGGATTTGAATTCAAATACACATCAAAACCAAAGCTAACAGAATCGATGAGAAAGGTTGAAGAACTGTTACACTTGGATGCCTCGTATGTGGTCTATCCTGGAGAGAATCGTTTTTTTTAGATGAAAAAATCGAAGTGCTGCCCCTGGAGCAAGTAATATCTATTTGGAAAGAGCAGGGGTATTTAAAGAAAAAGTGAATTTCACAGTAAAGGAATGAAGAACAAGCTTTTATTTTAATATTCGATATACTTTAAATAATCCGGTACGAGCGCAGAGTATTGTGTAACACTTCAACTACGGCCTTAATAATTCCCATCAGTGGAATAACAATCAGCATCCCCAATACGCCTCCAAAATGCTCGCCAGCTAAAATTCCCAATATCACCAAAAGCGGATGCAGATGCAGGCTTTTACCCACAGTTGAAGGATAGATAAACACATCATCAATGGCTTTGATAATGACAAACATCACCGCCACCGACCACCAGGGAAAAGTAGCATTGGGAGAAATCATGAGTACCAGCATACCCGGTATGGCCCCTGCTACGGGACCTACATAGGGAATAACATTAGCAAGTCCCGCAAAAGCGCCTATAAATAAAGCGTACTTTACATTTAGAATACTGAGGCCGATGGCCGCCAAAACACCAATAGCCAGACAGTCTAACAGTTGGCCGCGCAAATAAGATCCTAACTGTAAATCGATGCGATGGAGAATCATCAGACTCATTTCGAAATAGCGGTTGGGAACCAGTGATACCAAGAATTTTTTAATTTGAGAGCCTTCAGCCAGAAAAAAGAAGGCCACCACCGGGGCAAAAAGCATCATGATAAGGGCAGATAAAAAATGGGAGAGCATTTCAGGCAAGAGTGTTTTATAGCGTTTCACCTCCTGGATTAAATGATTTTGTGCTGATGCATAGCTCTCCTCCACCAAATCTTTCGGTAGATGATCGGACAAGCTGCTTGCCAGGGCCTGCGCCTTACTTTCAAGCATGGTTAAATAAAGGTGATCGTGGCTTTTGAAATCGGTAAATTGCCTCGATAGTTTCGGATAACTGACTCTAAGAGCCAACCCAATTGTTCCTAGTAAAAGTCCCAAAACCAGCATGGAACCTAAATGTCGGCTAATTCCCATTCGTTCTAAACGATTAACGATGGGTTGTAACATATACGAAAGCAAAAATCCCAGGACGATAGGTACAATTAAAACTGAAATGGTATAGGCTGCTGCCAGTGTAATGCCCAGCACCAGGACATAATAACTGATACGGACAATCCAATGGCTGAGCTGATTTTCAGCTGTCAGCATTAGTGCTACCTTCTAATTGCGATTGTAACAGAATAACCCGGTTGTTCATAGCATCTAAACGGCTGCCCAAAACTCGCGATAATTGGAATAAAATTTTAGAACCGAGATGAGGATGCTTCTCAATTAATTCTTGTAGGTCAGGTTCAAAGAATCCCATCAGAGTGGTTTTTTGAGTTGAAAACGCCGAAGCTTTTCTCGGAGACGATGTTACTAAAGCCAATTCTCCAAAAAATTCTCCCTCACCTAAAATGGCATACTCTACTTCTTGCCCACTTTGGTTCTTTCCCGTGATACGCACTGCGCCCTTTTCCACGATGTACATTCCGCAACCGGCTTCATCTTCTCGAAATATGAGTTCGTCGGCTCGGTAGTGACGAATGTGTAACTTACGGCGAATGAGTTCAAGTTCATTGTTGCTAATCCCATTAAACAACGGAACCTTTTGCAAGGTTAGGTAAATAGAAGATTGCCTATCTACCTTGCGCCGGAATAGATAAGTCCAAATGGGATTCTCTTGCTTTAGTTCCATACTTTCCTACGATCTTACGCCATGCCGAGAGGGCAAGCAAGCTATCGTTTTGTATTCTGATTCGATTTCGACTATTAAATCTCGCCTAAATACGCTTTTTGTACCCTGGGATCGGAAGAAAGTTCGGATGACTTTCCCTGCATGACAATTTCACCCGTTTCTAAGACGTAGGCTCGGGAAGAATGGTGAAAAGCGGCCTTGGCATTTTGTTCTACCAATAAGATTGTAATACCTTCACGGTTGATTTTATCCAGGGCTTGAAAAATGGATTGGGCTAAGATGGGTGCCAAACCCAGGGAGGGTTCATCCAATAACAAAAGCCGAGGACGACTCATCAGGGAGCGGCCAATGGCAAGCATCTGTTGTTCACCTCCGCTTAAAGTGCCTGCCTCTTGACTCTTGCGCTCGGCTAAACGAGGAAAGAGACTGTAGACATGCTCTAAATCTTGACGAAGCAGGGAACGGCTGCTTTGCAGGTAAGCTCCCATCTCCAAATTTTCCAATACTGTCAAGTTGGAGAAAATGGCTCTGCCTTCTGGAACCAAAGAAATCCCACGCGCTACAATCTGATGGGTTGGCAGAGCACGAATTGATTGGCCTTCAAATAGAATATCCCCTGCACAGGGGTGAACCAGCCCCACGATGCAGCGCAGGGTGGTAGATTTTCCCGCTCCATTGGCGCCAATCAATGTAACGACTTCACCCGCATGAATATGTAAATCAATTCCATTTAGAGCTTTAATGGCTCCATAAGCGGCAGAAACCCCCATCAATTCAAGCATCAGGAATCCTTGCCCAAATAGGCTTCAATTACTTTAATATTCCGCCGTATCTCTTCGGGCCGCCCCATGGCAATTGTTTCACCATGAACGATTACCTGAATGCGTTCACAAACCCCCATCACGACACGCATATTATGTTCGACTAAAAGAATGCCGAGTTTAAATTCATCGCGAAGACCCTTGATTAACTTCATTAGTTCCAGTGATTCTTGGGGATTCATTCCCGCTGCGGGCTCATCTAAGAGTAACAGTTTTGGCTGAGTGGCCAGGGCCCGCGCAATTTCTAATCGACGTTGCGAGCCATAAGGTAGGTTGCCGGCATTTTCGTGACACAGATTTTCTAATCCAAAAATTTCTAATAATCTCAATGCAGAGGCTTCCAACTGTTGTTCTTCTTGCTTAAAACTGGAACTTCTAAATAAAACAGAAGGGAGTCTTTGCTTTCTTTTCTGATGCATGGCCAGTTTAACATTGTCTAATACCGACAGACCCGCAAAGAGCCGGATGTTTTGAAAGGTTCGCGCTATTCCACAGGCGGCAATTTGATGGGGGGCTAAACCTGCAATGGACTTTTGGGAATACTCAATAGATCCATGAGTGGGACTGTATACACCGGTAATCAAATTGAATACAGTTGTCTTTCCGGCTCCATTAGGACCAATAAGACCAAATAATTCACCCTGGCCCACCTGCAAATCCAACTTTTGCACAGCCACTAAGCCGCCAAATTCGCGTGTTACATTTGATAGCTTAAGTTCGTTCATGGAGCTTTTCGGCGACGTTTATTCCACAAAGTAAAGCGTCCCAAAATTCCTTGCGGCCTGTAGATCATAATCAGAATGAGTACCAATGCATAAATAACCATGCGAAAACTATCGAAACCTCGAAAAGCTTCCGGTAAAATCGTCAAAAGGATAGCTCCCAACACAGCCCCTTCGATGCTGCCTAAACCTCCGATGGTAATCATAATGATGATTTCAAAAGATTTGATAAAGGTGAAGGTATTGGGATGCAGATACATCGTATGATGGGCAAAAAGGCTTCCGGCAACACCTGCAAAAATGGAGCTGATAACAAAGGCCATCACTTTATGCCGGGTTAGATCGACTCCCATTGCCTGGGCGGCAATTTCGTCTTCCCGAATGGCCAGAAAAGCCCGGCCATATGAGGAGTGTAACACATTGTAAACAGTTGAAATAGTTGTGATTACAAAAAAGAAAACCCAGAAGAATGTACTAAGTTTGGGAATTCCTACAAAACCGCGTGCGCCACCCACGGCATCAATATTTAAAATTAGGACTCGAATAATTTCACCGAATCCAAGCGTTACAATGGCCAGATAATCGCCCCGAAGCCGTAAGGAGGGAATTCCCACCAGAAGTCCGGCCAAAGCAGTTGCCAGCGCAGCTCCTAGAGTACCGAAGAGCAATAGTCCGCTATCGCTTAGCCAGCTTGAAACCGGAGTTGCTGAACTAAACCAGCGATGCCAATGAGGGCCAAGTGTAACGGTTATAAAGGCTGAGACATAGGCACCGGTTGCAAAGAAACCGGCATGTCCGATAGAAAATTGCCCTGCAATACCGTTAATCAGGGTTAGGCTGACCGCAAGAATAATGTTAATGCCAGTTAAGATTAATATCTGATATAGATAGGGCCCTTGATCCAGATATCCATCTACAAAAAAATAGCGAACCGGTAGAGACAGCAGGGCCAGTACGGTGATGCATGCAATCGGGTAAAATGCCGAAGAATGGATGAGCCGTCGCCAAAAAGACATCTAAACTTTTTCCGCCTGATTTTTGCCAAAGAGGCCGCTAGGTTTAAAGAGTAACAAAGCTATTAAAATCAAAAAGGCTATTGCATCTCGATAGGTCGAAGAGCCATATCCGGCTACCATCACTTCGGCCATCCCCAAGATGAGTCCGCCTACAACAGCACCCATTACATTTCCAATGCCTCCCAGTACCGCGGCAACAAATGCCTTTAAACCGGTCATCACACCCATTAAGGGATTGATTCCGGGAATATTTATCGAGACCAAAATTCCCGCTGTAGCAGCCAGGGAAGAACCGATGGCAAAGGTACTGGCGATGACGGCGTTGGTATTAATGCCCATCAGCTTGGCAGCATCAAGATTGTACGAAACCGCCCTCATGGCCGTTCCCATTTTGGTATAAAAAATGAAAAGGTTTAGGAGAATCATCATTACAATCGCACAGATGAAAACCATAATCTGTTGATTTGTGATAGTAACACCGAACCATTGATAGCGTGATTCGGGAATAATTTGCGGAAAGAATTTAGGGTCGGCGCCAAAAACCAATTGTCCACCGTTTTCTAAAAACAAGGATACGCCGATGGCAATAATTAACATGCTTAAGCGAGGGGCTTTACGCACTGGTCTATAAGCAAAGCGTTCAATTAAGACACCCGCCATGGCACAAACCAGCATCGAAAACATTAAAACTAAAATTGTATCAATTAAAAAATGTCCAGTTTTACCCATAATGGCATGGGCAGCAAAGAGACCCATATAAGCCCCTAGCATGTAAATATCACCATGGGCGAAATTTATGAGCCTTAAGACCCCATAGACCATGGTATAGCCCAGAGCAATAAGGGCATAGATGCTACCTAGTGATAGTCCATTGATTATCTGTTGTAGAAAACTTTCCATTATTAAAGACTTAACGCTTTAGGGATTAACCGATTCAGCAAAGCTGGCACTTCCATCTTGAATTCGCAAGATTACGGCTGGTTTCACGGGGTTTCGATTTTCGTCAAATGTAATAGTACCTGTTACACCCTGAAAGCCTTCGGTAGCCGCCAACATAACACGAATGCTGTCTGGTTTGTCACTCTTGGCTCTCGTAATGGCATCAGCCAATAGTCGGGCGGCATCATACCCAAGCGCGGCCAGAGCATCGGGAGTTTCTTGGTATTTCGCCTTAAAGGCGGAAACAAAATTTTGAATGGCCGGTGAAGGATCGTCTACTGAGTAATGGTTCGAGAAATAACAACCATTGAGTGCCTCCCCGCCAATTTCATAAAGTTTGGGAGAATCCCAACCATCCCCACCCAAGAGAGGAACCTCAAGGCCTAATTTTCTCGCCTGACGGGCAATTAACCCTACTTCGGTATAGTAGCCGGGAACTAATATGCCTTCTGGCTTTTTTGATTTGATAGCCGTTAATTGGGCTCCAAAATCGGTATCTCCCTCACTGTAACTCACATCGGCGACAATCTCTCCGCCCAAGGCTTCATAGTTTTCTTTAAAGAAGTCAGAGAGACCAATCG
>JBBQAD010000320.1:0-4771 GCA_038315885.1 Fibrobacteria bacterium
GCTGAGGCTATGCAAATATTTGATTAAATGCACTATCGTACAGGCTTTATTCGGTCCTCTTTTGGGAGAGTCGGGAAATCTATAGTGGAAGCTAAGGCTCAAAATTCCCAGAATTCTGAAAAAAGGGTAATTCTTCTGGTCGAGGATCGCGAAGAAGTGCGTAGTATGTTAACAGATTTTCTGGAGTGTATGAATTATCAAGTACATGCCTGCGCCGCCGCGGAGGAGGCTTTGATTCTTGCAAAAAACCAAAGTATACAATTGGGACTGATCATTACTGATGTGTTATTAGAGACCAGCACAGGCCCAAAACTTATTGCAGAGATCAGAGACTTTCAACCAGAAATACCAGTCATCTTTATCAGTGGGTTTTCGGAACAAGCGCTGGCTGATGAACTTGACTTTAATGCTAACACCCAATTTTTGCAAAAACCATTTCCCTTGGATGTTTTATGTGCAAAAATCCAGGAGATGATGCCTATTGCTGCCTAAGAGTTAATTATGCTTCGATTTTATGGATACAAAAAATGTGATACCTGCCGGAAAGCAGAAAAATGGCTCGGTGCAAAAGGAATCGATTATGAATTTGTTGATATTACTGAAAAAGCACCTAGTGTAAAGGAACTTTCTGATGCATTACAATCGGGAACAATAGAAATGAAATCTTTATTCAATACTTCCGGCTTGGCTTATAAAGAGGGAAACTTTAAGGATAAAGTGAAAAGCCTGACCGAAAAGGAAGCAATAAAAGTATTGGCTGAGAATGGAAGACTGGTGAAGCGTCCCTTTATCACCGATGGAAAGCGCTTTTTAATTGGGTTTAAAGACGAACTATTCCAAAAAAGTTGGCTAAAGAAAAAAACTTAGCGATTGCGTCGAAATCTTTCGAGCCCCTAAACTGCCATTGCCTTTCTGAATCCGAATTTCCTCACTTCAAACTCTTTTTATCGAGAAAACGCTCCTTTCGGTAGTAAGGATCTCCTTTTGGCTATAAAAAAAGGAATAGTTTTAAAATACACTACAAAAAATTTCATTATATCCTTAATTAATTTGTTTTAGAGTATTTATTGAGATAGATTTAGAAGTAAATGCACTACAGAGGAGAACCATTATGAATTTTCCCTTTCTAAACCAGTCGCTTGTTAAAATGGGCCTGCTTGTTTGTATGAGCTCCGGTCTCGTACTCTCAGCAATTGATTTAAGTGGAATCTACACCGCTTCAGTAAAAGAGAACCGACCTTCTGGAGTTATAGAAACAGACATTGATTCCATCGTCGTGAAGAGCGAAATCAATCATGGAATAGTTACCAGCGATGTAAGCATCAGCTTTAAGCCGGGGCTTTTACAGATCATAAATTCAAAGAAGTTTTGCGGTGGACCCATTGCGAACTGTCTTGAAAACACCATCGATTTCAAGGCGCAAGACAGTTTGGAAAGCAATCTTCATTTCGATCTCGGCCAAAACGCAGCCATAACAGAATTGTATCTCTGGGTAGGAAATGTAAAGGTGCGTGCAGAATTACAAGATAGGTCATTAGCATCGGCACAATATGAAAGTATCGTTCAAAGACGTAAGGATCCGGCACTCTTAGAGACTTGGGGCAATGGTTCGTACAACTTACGTGTGTTTCCCCTTGAAAGTAATCAAGCCAGAAAAATCGAACTCAAAATTGTGCAAGGCATGGAAAAAATAAATCAGTCCTTTGCCGTTGAACTTCCGATAATGAAAAGTTTACGCTCCTTGTATGATTACACATTATCTGTTGATACGACCTCAACGAAATACCAGAGTATTAAATACACTCGCTTGACACTTTTGGCTAATGATGGGAAGTCCTATTCTTATGCATCCAATCAATTAGGCAAGGGAAATATTGGTGCTTCCCCGATAACTTTAAGCAAACAAAATTTGATACAACTTGATCCAATTCAACTTACAGAGGGAACTGCCTGCAGCAATTGTTTACAAACTTGGACGGCGTATCGAGACGGAATAGGTTACTTCGGAGCAAAAACCGTTCTGCAACGCAAAGAGTTACGCCTGGAAGCCGAGCCCTCAGATAGAATCGTATTGCTCGATGTTAGTAATAGCGAAAAAGGAAATTTGGAACGCGCTAAAAAACTGGCTCTACTTTCCCTAAAAGCCTATGCTGGAACTAGCTTCAAAGCCGACCTAGGCTTTCGGGATGCGAAGGGCTCATTGCGCTTTTTGTTCGGCAAGCCGACTGTAATGGATGCCCAAAACTTGCTCAAAGCCTACCAATATTTACAAGCTATGAATGCAAATCAGGGGAGTGATTATGTCGATGCCTTAGGCACCTATTGCTTTAGTCGCGGGAAAAATGCCGCTCCTTCTGCAGTGATTATGATTAGTGATGAAGCCGGAAGTTTTGAACCTTATCTTGAGAATCAAAGCCAGTCGGAATGGGATGCCTATTCTAAACGCTCTGAACTGTTTGAAAAAAGACAGCAAGCTATTTTAGATAGCCTTGGTAAAGTTTTAGAAATGCATCACACCCAATTATTTGGATTTGCCAATAGCTATCGAATTGGGAATCTGGCAAGTCTCACGGGAGGTTATCAGCTGGGCAATTTAAATGGCTATACCAATTATTATCCCACGCCCTATATCGAAGCAACCCCTTTAAGTGCTCCAGTTGTAAAAGAAAAGATGCAGCCAATTATTCTTCCCGCACTATATGGTTTCTCAAGGCCGGGAGCAAATTTGCAAGATTTGAATGTTACAGTCTCTGGAGCAGGATCGAGTGAAGCTGTTATTCTTTGGAATGGCTATAACTATTGCAATTACTGTTATCAAAGAGGGGGGGCATTAATTGAAATGGCCCTCGCCAAATCATCTGCAAGCAGTAGTTCAAAAATGATTGCACCTTGGTATTACAATCAATTCGATTCGATTCCCATTTATATCTCCGGAAAATATTCCGGTTCGGGAGCGATTAAGGCTGAGATTAGCGGAAAAATCGGGGGCCTTCATTTCAAAGAGCTTCGTACGGGAAATCTTTCCAGTGCGACTGGTGCTGCTTCAAGTGGGGCCTCTATTTGGTCTTATCAAAAGTCAGAAGAGCTTTCACAGGATTATGCCCATTACGGAGAGTTACAAATCAAGCAAATTCAAAAATTAGGCAAGGATTATCATGTCATGAATCGCCAACTCAGTCTTTTGGCCCTTGAACCGGGTATGCAGCTTTGGGATAGTTTACCGAACCAGCAAACTAACCAAACTGCCGCGGTAACCGTCTCGGGACCCAGATCTTCAGATGAAGCACTAGTTTCGGACAAGATGGCGCTCGGAACACAATTGAATATCGATTCGCTTTCCCTAGCTGACATATTAAATAACGAAGTCTCCGGTTTGCAGGAATCAATCATGCAGGGACTAGTGTCTGGATTGACTGTCCAAAGCAAGGGGAAAGCAATACTCTTTAGCTTGAATCCTTCCGGTAGTAAAAAAATGACGAATTTAAAATTCCAGATTCTTGATCTCCAAGGCAAGCAGGTGAAACAGCTTGGCTCTGAAATTTCAGGAACTCAGATCAATGCTACCTGGAATGCAGAGGCCGCGAAGCCAGGCATCTATGTTGTGAATGTTAGCGGTTCATCGGTAAGCTTCAGTCAAAAATTCCCAGTTCATTAAAGTTTTCTACTGACTTTAAACGGCGAGCAAGTCTGCTGCCGTGACGAATGTACTCCCGGTTGAATCAAATCTCAGGGGTACTAATCGAGGGTAACCAGGGTCTGGGGTCCTAAACAAGGACTCAAACAGACCCTGGTTTTTTAAGTTACTCCAAGGTGTCATTCAGAGTAATTCTAAAGTCATGTAAGCTTTTTATACCGCTGCCTAAAGTGTCACTTTGGATACTTATCTTATTTGGTAGCTTTCTGATCAATTGTGCTGAATGTTTAGCCTTCCATAGCTTGCAGAAATATTCAAAAACTAGCGAAACATTATATTCTGGTTTTGATGCGATAGAGCTGCAGAATTTATCTCCTCCCTATGTAACTCTTCAAGCACGGCTTGATTATCCCTTGCTTATTCTCAGTTTCGGGCTTTTAGGCTTTGGTCAATGGAGATTATCCCAAATGTCAGAGCCCAAGCCAGAACAATATTCCAATCAATATTTGCTTCCTTGGGACAGCCCATTTAGGGGGACTTATAATTCCCGAGCAGCCAAGTGGAGTGATGCATTAATTTGGCTCTATGGAATACCTCTAGCCTGGGAAGTGGGTCTGGCCGCGCAAGAGAAAAGGAGCTGGATTTTATTGGCTGAAGAACTAGTAATCTTATCTGAAGTTCTCGCTTTGAGTTCCGGGCTTAACCTTCTTTTTCGTTCGTTTGAAATTCAAGCTCGTCCGCTCAATTCGAATAGCAAGGCACCTGTATCTGAAAAAGGTCCGGAGTCATCTGGATCTTTTTACTCTGGACATGCCTCTGGAAGTTTCGCAGCCTCAGCTTTTATTATAACTCTCTGGGCACACCGTTATCCCTCTCCACAAACGAAATGGTGGGGCGCTGCAGCTTCCTTGACTTTGGCCACCGGCATCTCTGCGCTAAGAGTGGCCGCAGGTAAACATTATCCTAGCGATGTCATTGCAGGGGCGGCCATGGGAACCTTGATAGGCTATAGCATTCCCAAGCTCCATGAAATAAAAATCAATGATCGATTCAGTGGCAGTCTATTGCCTTTTTTGGGTAATGCTAAGCAAGGCTTGCAATTCACCCTTAATTATTAACCTTGTTCTTTGCTAGGTT
>JBBQAD010000431.1:0-3412 GCA_038315885.1 Fibrobacteria bacterium
GGAATCTTCCAACGATGCTTTTCACGATTTCGAATTACAATCAATGATGCATAGTGTTACATTTTCTGAAACTTTTCCACCTACTGTGAAAGGGGAATTGATGTGCGCTGGTATGCCCAAGGGACGCAAATCAAGCCGCGAAGGTGAAAGGTTAAAAAAAGAATCATTTTGAATAAAAACTAAGATTTTTTCATATTCCTGCTTTTTGTATGGTTTGTTACCATGCTTGAGGCTTCCATCGAGGATAATCCAAACTCCAATCCACTATGAAGATTCTGAAAATCGGGTCGCAACTGATTGCCGATCCCGGCGTATCCGAATGGAAAAACCATTGATTTGATTACATCAGCGCCCACACCTGTAATGATATCAATAACACCTACTCAGGATAGACCTGCAACCAATGTGATGCTAACAGCAAACTATTTTGAAATTCCTGTCAGTATGCAGGCTCAATTGAGTCTATACAATGCCAAAGGAAATCTGATTAAAAACCTGTATCACTCCATAGCACCCGGTGGTAGAACAATTATCAAGGACCTGTTGAAAGGAAACGTAAAAACGGGAAATCAGTATTTGATATTAACAACCAGCCAGGGTACTACTGCTATCGAATACTGAGAATTCCTATCGCTATAGGGAGGGCCGAATCTACGTTACAGTCCATACCCGACCAAATAAGCTGGGAAGTAGTTAATTTGGCCTCTTGAGACCAAAAGGGGGATTCGGGAGCAAGACCCAGGGGCAGCAAGGAAAAGCTTGTGAGATACAGACTTCCCGTACTGATATAATGCTCTCCCAGGCCGGGTTGAGAGCCATAAAGTCCAATATTGAGCCATCCCTTAGCATTGAAAGTGTTTTCGGCATTCAGCGTTTTGGTCTGCACCAATTCTAGGGCATTGCGTACCTGACTGGGATCTAAACCTGGGGGCAGTAAACCCAGAAAGGCCAGTTCGGCCAAGCCATGAAAGGCACCCGATCGATAAGTAAGCGAGCGACCAATAGGGGCGAAGGAACCATCCGCGTTGATGGAACGCTCTTGAATGATAACATAGCGTTGGTAACGTAATAGTGTCTCTTTGTAAATTGTTTTGGCACTTTCCAGATGGGGAGAGAAAGCCTGAGACACTTCTCGTAAAAAGGGATGGATAACATAACTATTGTAGTAATCCCAATGAAATTCAGGTCCGTCACCGTAAATACCGTCACCTTTATACCACTGGGAATGTGATTGAAGAGCAAATTCGACACGCATGGGATCCCAGTTTTCCTGTGACATCAATAAAAATCGTTCGATCATAGCAGAAAACAATTGCCAATTATTTAGGTAGGGTCGAATGCGACGCGTAGACCGTAACGCTTCTGTTAACCTAAAGCGGATTGTAGTATCTAAAGATTTCCATAAAATCGTAGGCGCACGGCATAAGGCGAAGGCCAAAAATGCAGCCTCTACAAGCAGCTGTGGATGGTGTATGTCCTGAAATCCAAATCCACCTTGGCTTTTTGGATGGGAAACTTTATCCAGTGCCATCCAGGCCCATCTCCGAAAATCATGTCTAAGAGCCAATTCCGTCTGATCGCCATTGTCACTCTCGAGCCAGGTAGAAATCCCACAGAGAGTGCGACAAAAGGCCTCAACGGCAGAAAAATGTTACCGCCCGGAATCAGGAATTTGCTCGACGGGCATATCCTGAATTAAACTACCCTTGGCAGCGGATTCCATTACTGGCCTGGCTAGTCGCTCTAGCCAATTTAGCCACAGACTACGGTTGGACATCGATAAGCTCCGTTGCTCAATCCGAACCAGTAATTCGGCACTATTATTTCACTTACCTTGAGAAATTTTTCTCTAACATAAGTTAACCTGTCCTTCTTATTAAGAATGGACGCTGTTATTTCTGGAACTTGCATTTCAGGCCGGGAAAGACGCTGCTTACTCGGGTGAGTGATACAGAATTGACTAGACCGCAGCGTCAGCGGAGTCTGGAGCAGCCCGCCCCGAGTCAGAGAAGACCAAGGCATGACTAGTTATGCCGAGGGGATGACATCACGTATTGGAAAGGGAAGGGCGGGCACTACTACCGATTTGGCGAGCAACCCAATCTGACTATTACCGCCGATTCAATCGAAGGAGCGTTATATATTGACAATGTTTCCGTTTCACTCAAAGGGGACGTTTCAAAACAGCCGGTTGCTATAAAGTGACTTTCTCAAACCTGTTTAGGGACGATTTTAGGCGACTTGTTATGCAGCCGGCCGGCCGGAATCAATTCCGCTGATTTTATTTTAAAATTAGAGTGTATGTTCGCGGGTCTTTGTGAATTCCAGGAAGTTCCGCTATTGTTGAATCCTATCAATTCAGTCAGGAAATCCAAATGAGAATGTGTTCCGTATTCGCCCTGTGCGTTATCTTCGTGGGGGGGCAAACGTACGGCAATGATAGTATGATGTTCAACGTCTTGCTCAAACATACCACTTTCGCTGGCAATGGCGAACATGGAGTAATTTTTGGCTGGGCGCTTCACCCAGATGTATGCCCTCCTAAGCAGGAGTACAAGACCAAGCTTGTGGTGGAGTATACACTAAAAGGCAAGACCGAGTCGAAAACCTTCCAGCATGGCCTCAACGGAATGGAAAATGCTTATGGCTATTTCATTACGACGAAGTCCGGTGAAACTAATAAGGGGTTTCTTCACTCTTTTTTTGCGAAGAATTCACCGTTGCGTCATGGCCTGTTTCAGTGTGATATCTCGGATATTCCGGTGGATGCCCAGATTACGAAAGCTACTCTCATATTGCACCTTGACTGTAAGGATGGTTTTGCCAATGCAGACAACAGTGGCGAGTTCACGTTTTTCAAGATGAACAGAGTCTGGAACAAGGACTATGTAGATTGGGCTAACTACGATAATGGCAAGAAGTGGTCACAGAGCGGGGGAGATTACGGAGCGGCCATCAAGAAGTTTCATGTTCAGAAAGATGTGAAGAGCCTTGGATATCACAAGAGCAACAAACCTGATGTCCCCTTTGATTTTACCGATTTTGTCAAATTATTGCAGGCAAACCGCAAATCTGTGTCGAATGGTGTTACACGAGTTGCTGCATTCCAAAGCACCCCAATCATCACCAGTCACGTAATCACTGTCAGGTCAGCAGGAGCTCATACGGTCGAAATCCTGGGAATGAATGGTGTCTCTCGCCATTCGCTGCAAGGAACAGGCCCCCATGTTTGGCGTTTGCCCGATGGGCTGGCACCCAGTATGTACTTGGTACGTATCAAGACCCAGAGCGGTGTGTCGATGCATCCCCTTATTAAGCTCAAACAGTAATAATGATAGTCGCTCCTGGAGATCAGCCGAACGGCGAGCACAGTAAACTCGCAGGAGTCGTGCCAAAACAGCGCTTTTGCGCT
>JBBQAD010000331.1:0-4617 GCA_038315885.1 Fibrobacteria bacterium
ATACATACTGGCCCAGGGTTCGGGGACGCGGCAAGGATTGTGGGGATCGGGAAAATTCATCCATAAGAAAAAGGGCTGATCCCGCTCTGTACTTTTTGTGATTGAATCAATGGCAGTTTCGGCTACCCAGGCAGAGCTGTGATACTTTTCGGGCAAATCCCAAGGTCCGTAGGACAAATATTGTTCGGCATCCCAATTTTCCATGGTCGCGAAATATTTGGGAATATCCACCCCTTGCTTTGCAAGCCAGGCACCATAATGCATGCCGCTGGCATGGGGTTCAATAGAATGCCCTATGCTTAGGTCGGCATGTTCAAAACCAAACCAAGGCCCCCGCCAGGCATTGTAATACTTGTAATTATGGATAAAGGGATGCCCTTCTGGTCCCGCAGGATCCCAACAGTAAGAAAAATGACTCTTACCGATCATGTGAGTGTAATACCCCGCTTCGCGTAACAATCCAGGCAAGGTGGGTGCATAATTCTCCGGCAAACTGGTATGGTTATGTGTCGCCCCATGGGTCGAGGGATATTGGCCGGTTAGTACCGATGCGCGACAGGGCAAACAGACGGGAGTAGTGGGATAGACTCTGTTACAAAGCATCCCTTCACTTGCCAAGCGATCGAGCGCGGGAGTCTTAATGGCGGGATTGACCTTGCCTAAACAATCGGCACGCATCTGATCGGCCATGATTAATAAAAAATTGGGACGCTTTTTTTTCATCTTGTCTCCTCAAGTACCCGTTGGAACTTATCCAATCTGCAATCTAATAGGTTTTACTTTAAGTCTTCAGCTAGTTAGTTTGTACTCTAATATTTTCTCAATTGGATCTAAAATTTGGATTTTTTGAAGCCAAGATTTGCCAAATTAGGACATTCAGCTGAGGATTATCCATGGGAGAATTTTACGGTAAAAATTCAGCTTACTAGATCAATTTGTCTATACTTTTTGCTTTCCCTTTTACTTCTTGGTTATTTTTCCTGCTCAGCTCCCCGCAGCTTGATGCAAAGCGGCAGAGTTACACCCCATAAGGATTACAACGCCGGTATCGAAGCTTCGATTAATATTTCAGGAGCGACTCTAGATAATCTCTTTAAAGGAGTTGAGGCAGATGCTCGCCAGTTTTTTAAAGACAGTCTTGCCAGTGACAGTTCATTAAAACGCTCTGCAACTACAGCCTTGTCCTATTCACTCGACCCCTTCACTTTGGCGACCGGAATTTGGATTCGTTATGGAATTTTTAACCGGACTGACTTTGGCTTTCGTCTATCCGGGGGAACCTTAATCACCGACCTTCGCTACCAATTTTTAGGCCCTACTAAAAAGTCACCTTCTGAAAGCCGGTCAATGTGGTATGGTAGTGGAGGAATCCAATATTCAAAAACCGAATTTACCTTACCTTCTTACCTAGGTGAAATACAAAAAGCCCTGGGTTATGAATTTGTTCGTCGCGACCTCTTGCTGCCCTTTATTTTTAGCCGTTCGCTCGGACCCGAAGAAAAGTATGGAGCTGTGGTTTTAGGAGCTTCGCTGCAATACAGCGCAGTCCATTATGGCTTTAAACCCAGTTTCTTAATGAACGTGGTAAATGGCGACAGGATTGCCGTAAAGGACGTACCCTCTGATAAAGAAAACTATTTCGCCTATGGTGCTTCAGCAGGTTTAAAAATTGGCCACAAACCCTGGTATTTCTTTCCCGCCTTGGCGGTTTTTTATCAGGATTTTGGAGAGTATCAGATCTTTAACTCCCAAACAGCCTCCATCAGCGGCTTCACTCTGCTGCCCAGCGTATCGTTACAAGTGAATTTTTAAAGAGAGATACTCGAAAAAAAAATTTCAGCTTCTCTCAATAACTTTCCCAGCATGGATGCGAAAGGCTTTGCCGGCTTTAAAGGGAATGTCGGAAGGCCGTGGTGTTGCAATCAAAACCTGACCTGACACGGCCATCAATTCGCTTAAGCGACTTCGACGCGAATCATCCAGTTCGGCAAAAACATCGTCGACCAAGAGAATGGGTGATTGGTGGTTCCTATCGTTCAAAGACTGAGCTGCTGCTAGCTTCAAGCTCAAGGCACAGGAGCGTTTCTGACCCTGAGAGGCATAATCGCGCACGGCTTTTCCAGAGAGTAACAATGTTAAATCGTCGCGGTGAGGTCCGGCCAAAGTTGTTTGACTGGCGATTTCACTGGCTGCAGATTCGCCCAGGCGAGTGAACAAATCTGTTTTCAAATCAGGGAATGTAGTCGCTTGAGAAAATTGGCATTTCCAGCGCACCGTGAATGTCTCACGTTCATTGCTGATCTGTTTATAAAATTCACTGGCTTTTACTGAGTAACTATTCACAAAACGCAGACGCATCTCAGTTACTCGAGCGCCTGCGTCGCAAATTTGTGCCGTAAAAATTTCTAAGGATCGTCTATCGAAGCGCTCGCTTTGCCGCAGCAAACTGTTGCGTTGTTTTAAGGCTCGATTGTATTCGCGTAGCACCCTCAGATATTCTGTTGAGTATTGGCACAATAGACTGTCGAAAAAACGCCGTCTATCAGCGGGAGAGCCGGTTGTCAATTCGATATCATCGGGACCTAAAGCAATTGCAGGAATGTGACCTATCAAGTCAGAGAGATTTTTTCGCTCTTCATTGTTGATACGAATACGACGCTCTCCTGATGCGATACATTCCATCGATTGAATATGGCGTTCCTCAGCTCGTTGGGCCTCCATAAAGAGGGTAAAGCTTTTTTCTTCCCAGTGTGTCAGTTCCCGGTCTTTTCGTGTTCTGGGTGAGTGCGCTGCGCATAAGAGATGCACTGCTTCTAATAAATTGGTCTTACCTTGACCGTTTTCACCCCAGATTAAGTTGATACCCGGAGCAAATTCAAATTCTTCTTCTCCATAGTTTCGAAAATGTTTAAGCCTGAATTTGATAAGAAACAAGGGAGGGACTTTCTAAAAAGTTTACGTGAAAAATAAGTCGTCGAAACCCCATTCGAGCGAAAAGCTTTAAACTGAAAATTGATTAGGACCGTCTATGGAATAGACGCTTTGACTAGGAAGGGTGGACAAGGACACACCCTTCGCAGGGGTTTAAATATGAATTAATTGTAATTCTGCTAAAATTTCGGGTTTTTAGGCGCTGATCTGGGCCACAATCAACTGGCATGACTGTCGCTTGTTTGTATTTTACGGGGAAAATTCCCGCTTAATTTTGTCAGCCACAGGCTGGATGGAGATTAGATGAAATACCTGGAACACTTCAAAACAACCAAGAAAATAAACTCAAGCAAAGTGGCTGGGGCAATGCTACTAAGCTTGGGCATGATTCTTCTACTTGCTCCCACAATCAGAGCCCAAACGATTGATACGATTCCACTTTCCCGAGCTAGTTTCGGAATAGGTTTGTCGGGCCACAGCGCCATTAGTGATGATTTGAAATTGGAGTCCGATGCTTTTTTTGGTCTCTCAGTATTAAACAGCATCTATCTGAATGATCATGTCAATTTAAGTTTGGAAGCAGAATGGCTGATGCCCGGAAGTAATTTTGGAGCTGCCATGGGTTCAGATGTTTTTTTTAATTCAAGCGGCTTTCGCCCTTTTCTTGGGGCTAGTGTGGGCTTTTTCCATTTCGACAAAACAAATGACTTTGGCGAAAATTTTGGTCCAATGCTAAAGGGTAGAATTGGCTTTGTTTTGGATGCTCTAGATGAGATGCAAATTCGCTTGTCGCTGCCCTATCGAATTGTCTTTAACCAAGGACAGGATCAAAGCGCAGGAGTGGAAATAGGCCTTTTGTTCTCCGGTCCCCATCGAAACACTAAGATCAAACGCATTAATCTATAGAAGCTATAGAAGTCAAGTGATTGAATGGTATTATAAGGAGTATTGTATGACAACAAGAATAGTATTGCGGACACCTTCACTTCTCCTAATTGGTCTAACACTAGGGCTTTGCCTAGTTTCCATCGGTAACGCCAAGGAAGAAGAGAGCAAGAATGTAACAGTTATTTCAACGACCTCCAGCGCTGATGGGGGAACTGAAATATCTCGCCAATTACTCTCTGAGTGTATCATTTCATTACCGCGGGCAGACGCTCTGGCAGCCGACATTCAACAAAAAACTGAATATCTGCTTAACATCAACGGCGAGGTCGGCAAGAATGGGCATACCAAGGTTTATAGCGCAACTGTTTCAGTCAATTACTTGCTGTTTCAGAAAGAGCTTTTAGTGGTCGGCACCCGCTCAGTGACCTCAAAAGAGCCGATTGTCAAAGAAATAGAAAAACGACTTCCTAAAAAGCAGGTCTTTCAAAGTGAAGCGGTTGATGGTGATATTTATGCAGGAAAATCGCTCAAATCCTATTATTTCACCAGCCCAGAATCCGCTATAGCCGATTCTAGACGTCGGGCAGCGGTCTGGATCGAACAGCAAAGAACTTTACAATGTACTGATAAGTAAGTGGTTAACTAAATTGAGATTGTAAGCTCAAGTCGATTCCGCTTATTTTAAATTATGTCCTGTTTAGAACAACAGAAAGAGGAAATAGTTATGCTCCGAATCAAATCATGTCTGCCACTCGCCGTTTTCTTATTAATGAGCGGCTGTGCGACAAAAGTTACCCG
>JBBQAD010000259.1:0-5593 GCA_038315885.1 Fibrobacteria bacterium
CGTCAAGAAAAAACATAAGGGGGTTCTGGGGCTTCTGAAAAAGTGGGTAAAGCAAACTGCTTTTGAATAGACGAACGAACGCTGTCTAGGTTGAGTGTTTCATCTTCAATGGCACTGGTTTTCAAAGATTCATTGCTATAATCCCTTAAAAATGCATTCAGAATTGATTCCATCTCCAATTCCAAAATTGGAATCGACCATACACGATAATGCAATCACTTTACCTTGTTTCTTTTGCTTTTTCATTCAAAAATACCTTTGACGACAGACATGAATCAAGGACTCTGCATCAATTTAGCGGTGGGTGAGAAATGTGTCTTGTAATTAGACTCGTTTTCTCGCCACTGGCTTTTTTCTTTGTCGACCTTTCCCTTTGAATTAATGTCTTGCTTGTAAACAAAGAATCGATCCAAATCCCAACAAACAATTTCGTCTATGCCATCATTGTCAATATCGATGGCATCGCAGCACAGCCAGGGATGATTATCGTCAGGCAAAACTTTGATTACATTACCCCAGCCATCCATGAGTCCGCCGAACTCGGGATGGGTCGACATAAGAATATGTTCTAGGGGGCCCTGTCCCCATTGAATCGGGTAAACCTGAGTTCCCAGAGGATAGGTTTGAATGATCATTTCGCGATTCAAATCCGATGAAAACAAAAACAAAATGCCTGGGTGTCCCCAGAAGGTTTTTGTCCAAAATTGCAGGCCAGGGAGATCATCTCTAAATTTTCCGACACAAAAATCTTGAGTATGACCAAGCAAATCCCTTTTAAGTATATCTCCATTTGTATTTGTAACTATAAGACCATCGTCACTGCAGGCCAGTAATGCAATGGGCTCTTTTTCCTTGTCCATCCTAACTAAACAAGATGTATCAACATGATCCTTTGTTGGGACTAACCACAATTCTTTTCCTTCATGGGAGTAAAGCGTTGACCCAACTAGAATATCAGGTGAATTATTCGAAAGAAAGTTTCCAAAGCAAGGGGCATGTCCTGTTTTTGTTGACTGAGTCCACTGCAAATTCAGATTGGAATCAAGCAACCACACCCGACCATAACGGTTTTTAACCAGAATCGAAAAAGAATTGTTTATGTTACTAGCTGGGATAACAAACAGTGAATCTCCGCTTAAATGGGAGAACACATTATCTGGCGACCCATGTCTGGATTCCAATGGGGCTTCTGGCAATCGGTTTTCAAGAAGAATTGCTCCCGTTAGTCCGTCAAGAATTTGGATATGAAAGTCTCGACAAATAATCACCTCTAATCTGCCATCATTATTAATATCATGAATTTGAATGGGTAAATCGGCAGTGATCATCCCATGCCTAGAATCCGGATTGCCTTGCTGCCAAAGAAGTGTTCCATCCAGCTTATAAACTGTTATGCAGGAAATGGTCGCCATATTGTCTTTACCGCCCCGTTGTATACATTGAGCTGAAAGAACTTCCATTTCGCC
Organism: Fibrobacteria bacterium; assembly: GCA_038315885.1. GTDB lineage: Bacteria > Fibrobacterota > Fibrobacteria > UBA11236 > JBBQAD01 > JBBQAD01. Next base: position 1,467 of record JBBQAD010000259.1, read on the forward strand.
ATCGTTGTTCAAGTCTCCAAATCGTAAGGAGCGTCCCGCGCCGCCGCCCTTAAACTCAAACGCTTTCCAAAGCTCACCTATAGGTAAGTCTTTGGGACGCTGTGTTTTCTTGCCTGCTAAAGGTGTCCAGGGAGCAATCTTCTCAGCCTTGCTGATGGCGAGATTGTAATATCGGATGGGCCCCCAAGCTGTTAAGGCAAAAATGCCCCTGCTCCAAGTTTTATCGGTGCTTTCAAACAAAAAGTTTCCATCGATAGAAATTGTGAAGCGATCCTCCTTCATCACCAGTGTTAGCTTAATCCGATTTTTGCATTCTAAAAGCAAACCCGGCATTCTGTCTGAGGGAATTTAAACTACAGTCAAGCTCAATCTGACCATCGGCAATAAGGTGCTTTGGCAAAGCATAAATAGAGGGTATCTCCTCCCTTTCGGCACAGTGCTCCAGGAACCTCGTGGAACCACTTTTCAAGTGTTCTTCTCCCGACCACCAGCCCACTGTGAAACGCCATTTGTGATGCGTTGTTAGCTCAACCCATGGCTCAGGCATTCCTTTAGGGACGATACAATGATATTCGCCGGTTGGAGAGTAATCGTAGGGAAGTTGACCCAGAGGGAAGTTCGTGAAATCTTCAGTAAAATGGTTTTCTGCACCCAGCATATGCAATCCTTGCTTTGAAACCCAAAAGGGGCGTTTATGAATACGAAATCGACCCGCGATTATCAGAAGTTTTTTAGAATAATTGTGGACCTAATCAGCGTTAAAACCTAGCTGGAATATCTATTCACAATCTCTGCAAATATATCACCATACCTTTTTAAAATTCTCATTTCAAAAAAGTTATAGCAGCAGTTTTAATTCATCCAAGTTTGCGGGTCAGATACAAAAGGGACGGTTATGGCTTTTGGGATGCCAAAAAAACAACATACAATGAATAAACAGGGTATGACTTAGTGTAAAAAACATGTTGTCCGTCACTTAAACAAATCACTTAAATGTTCAGGTGTAACAATCCAAAGATGTGAGGTTGGTTTATATAAAATACGGGCCCTATTTATGTATCGTCCCAAAGTGGCTTTAATATTGGCCGGGCTACTATCATCCCAGAAACCGTCCTTCGTGGCAGCCAGCGCGTGGGTTTCGATATCGATTTTATGCCCGGACTGGTTAAATTTCGCTAAATTATTCTGTAATACATCATTAAAGCATTCGGTGGATATGTAATCCCATAAAAAGCCAAAGCAGAAAAACCGAGATTCCAAATCATTTTTAAAAAACACGTTATTTTGCTCGTGGTTATGCCAATTTTTATGGTTTCCGCATTCGGGGTTGAGATGCTTTAATACCTGTAAATTGGGATATGAAAACCAACGTTGTCCGTTAATAGTAAAACCATTTAATTTGTAAAAATATTTTTCCCAAGGGGATGCTGATACTGTATCAGGTGCACAGGATATCCAATATAAGATTAAGTTGGATTTAATTTTTTGCAGCTCGGGCCAGCTGCCTAAAAAATCATAAAAACCCGAACTGGATGTCACCACCCGAACTTTGTTAAACCGTTTTGTTAACTCTTCTAAATCCTCTTTAATTTTTTGTCTGCGCAATTCCAAATTTTCCGCAGTAAATTTTTCCCAATAGGGGAGTTTACAAGAAAACTCATCCAAATAAAGGCCCTTGATGTAAACATTTTTTCCAAATCGCCTAAGCAGGCTGGGAAGACCAAAACGAATTTGGCTCGGTGTTCCATTAAATCCAGGGATAAAATAAAAGCATTCGGTAGCGGTTTGAGGATTGCCCATTTCGCTTAAATCATCATAAAAATGTTTGTAAAGGAATAAAGACTGATGATACTGCTTTAAAAATTTCCGGGTCAGGAGTTGTTTGTCTGTGAATTGTGCCTGATATGAATTTTCACTAGTGTAAACATAAAGGAGCTCTTGATCCGATTTTCCGGCTAGGCGTATGGTTTTCATGTACTCTCTTTGGTTCAGCGTTGGGCTGATGGCGTTCACTCTAAGGTCTTGCGTATTTCGGTTTAATCGGCACCCTGTTTCGGCAATAACCGGCAGGTCATTTCGGCATCCGGCAACCCCCTTAGCAGAGTGCAGCGACGCCTCGACTCAAAAGATACAAGGGGTGCCGGTTTAACGTCTATTTTTGCGCATGGATTCCCCCTCTAGCTCGATTTTATGGCAATAATGGAAAAGTCGATCACAGATGCCTTCGGCGGCACTCTGCTCACCGATGACCTCATTCCATTGAGCCACTGGTACTTGACTTGTCACTATAACACTGCCCTCAAGGTAGCGTTCCTCGATAATATCAAAAGCTTAACCTTACGCAATTTTTCAATGGCTTTTGCATAGGTACCCATTGCTCTTTCGGCCATTAGAAAATCGATGAACATTCCAAGCCGATAGTAACTTGTCCGATAGCCATGTCGACAGGCTAGATTGCCTAAAGCACATGCGATGTAACTCTTGCCCGTTCCCAGGCTGTTCCATACTTTAATCTGGATTTTTTTAGAAAAGATGTAATGCGCTTGCTCCCGCGACTATCGTATTCTGCATCAATCAACATCGATAGCAAATCATTCCATGGCAATGAGTAACTCTTAGGTTGGGATGATAGTTCCTTAAGTTTTTCTGCCATGGCAGACAAGCGCATGGTACGTAGTCTTTCTATAGACTGCTCGTTCATTTTGAATGGGTTATACTTTCTGTTTCGTCGTTTGTTTCAAAGTCCTCTGTGAGACTCATACCCATTTTCAAAAGTTGAGAGAGCTGTGAAACTCGAAGCAGGCGACGTGGGAGCGCGTATTGACATACCCGCTCCATTTCCTGGTTTCCATATCTATCGGCCAGTCGAATCACTTCCTAGTGCAGGCCGAAAGCCCATTTCGATGTGCGGTTTGCTAGCCATAATTTCCTGTATAACTCTAGATGCTTGCGGTGTTTCTCTGGCATGTGCTCTTTTAGGATTGTATGGGCAAAGGACTCAAAGCTTCGAATATGATTGGCTATTCGTTGAGTTTTAAGAAAAACTTCTACACTTTTCTCATATAATCGAACACAGACCTCTTCATCGACATATTTGTATGGAACACTGTAATAGTGCTTTTCAATTTGTATACAATAATCAATACCCACTCTTGCCTTGCTCCATTTGTAGATCTGAAATGGTTCATCGGGTAGCTTAAGAGCATTAGGCATATCTACAGAGGCGAAAAGCTCCGAACGGGTTTTACCAAGATGGCGCATTATCTTCTCGTTAAGCTCGAGATTCAATTGCCTGATGGCTACATTGAGGTCATCAAGAGTATGGAATAGACCATTACGAAGCTTTGCTAAAATCCAACGTTGTACCACTTGCACACCAACTTCTTTCTTTTTCTTTATCTTTTGGATGCTTGGGTCGAGCAGGCAATAGCGCAATGCCATAATGGTGACACATGTCGAGATAGGCATTGTTTAAATCAGGATCATAAAGATGTGATTTGCTAACAGCGCTCTTTAGACAATCGGGTACTAATTGATAAGGGGAGCAACCAAAAAACTGAAAGGCTCGGACATGGGCCGCAATCCAGTGATTTGAGGATTGACTCTCGTGAGCCTCAGCGTAAATAAAATTGCTAGCTCCCCACACCATTACAAATAGCTCTACGGCCTTTGCTTCTTTGGTTTCGATATGGGTGATTATAGGTCGCTTGCCAGAGTAATCCACAAAAAGCTTCTCGCCACCTAAATGGGTTTGGCGCATACTGACGTTGAGGCGCTTGGCATATGAGCGATACCGTTGGCAAAACTGTGTATAGCCAAGGCCATTTGGATTAGCCTCTTTATATTCATACCATAGAAGCTGTAACGTAACGCATTGCTTTGGCTCAAACAGGAGCGTTTCCAATGTATCCCCTCGGTGAAGTACATATACCAAACCGCGGTTGGTATATGTACTTCACCGAGGGGATACGAATTACGCATCTCTTTGCCGCATTCTGAACAGGCTTTATTCTCGACATCGACTTCAACGCGTTCTATGACGGGAAGCTCATTTTTTATCTCTCGGCGACCATGGCCTTTTTTCTTTCGTTCGTAGGAGACAGTAATCGTTTCTGAGGCTTTAGGTT
>JBBQAD010000013.1:0-16834 GCA_038315885.1 Fibrobacteria bacterium
GTATTTGTCTTAAGCGCCATTAACGGTTTTGAACATGAAGTCAAGCAGCAACTGATGGGTAAGGATGCCCATCTCGAAGTCACGTTGTATCACTTCGATCCCATGGGCAACTACGACTCCCTTGCTAAAGTGATACAATTACAGGCTGAGGTTGTCAGTGTATCACCCTTTATCATGACCAAAACCATCATATCCAGAGGAAAAGCGCAAGATGGAATTGTCTTGATGGGCATCGACCCCATTCGCAGCCAGGGAGTAATCGATCTCCAGAGTACTATTAAACAGGGAAGCTATAATCTCGACAGTGCCCTGGATGAAAAAGGGAAAATGCATCCCAGCATCATATTGGGCTGGGCCCTGGCGGCGCGGCTGGGAGCAGAAATAGGAGATAAGGTTTTTCTGGCCGATTTTACGGGATCGGGAGGCTTATCGGCAGGGCAACTAAGTCCTCGGATTGGGGCTTTTGTTTTGACCGCAACCTTTGAATCGGGAATGTATCAGTACGATGAAAATCTTGCCTATTTATCCCTGGAAGCCTCGCAAAAAATGTTCGGTATGCGAGGCGAGGCCAGCGGCATTCAGGTTAAGCTCAAAGATCCTGAACGCAGTGGTGAGGTAGCCCGCCATCTCGAAGAACACTTGGGTTATCCCTATCGGGCTTTAGATTGGAAAACGAAAAATTTTACCCTGATCAAATGGATGGGTTATGAAAAAGTATTGGTCGCATTAGCCCTGGCAATCATTATAATTATCGCAGCTTTTAACATTATTTCCTCACTGGTAATGGCCGTTAATGACAAACGCCGCGAAATCGGAATTCTGCGTGCTATGGGAGCAACCCGCTCTTCAATCATGCGAATTTTTATGGTGGAAGGAAGCTTAATAGGCTTACTCGGTTCCTGCACCGGACTGGCGCTAGGCTTATTCAGCTACTGGATTCAGTGGCGTTTCAAGCTTATCACCTTGCCAGGCGATGTTTACTTTGTAACAGTCCTTCCAGTCAGACTCGATTGGATTGATGTTGTATCGGTTATGGTCGGAACTAATATTCTTTGCCTCCTGGCAACGGTGTTGCCCAGCCTGCGCGCAGCCCATCATAATCCTCTGGAGGCCATTCGCCATGAGTGATGACAATTTGTTGTTCGAAGCGAGTGGCTTGCATAAAACCTTTCACGAGACCGGCACTGAAATCGTGGTGTTACGCAATGTGGATTTTTCGTTACAATCGGGTGATTTTGTCAGCATTACCGGTGCATCTGGGGCTGGCAAAAGCACCTTATTACATGTGTTGGGTTTGCTAGATAAACCCAGTTCCGGAAAAATCAAAATTGCTCAGCAGGATGTATCACAGTTAAGCGACCGACAGCTCAGTGAATTCAGAAATCAATATCTCGGCTTTGTATTTCAATTTCATCATTTACTGCCTGATTTTACGGCTCTGGAAAATATCTTAATGCCCGCCTGTATCAATCGAAAACCCACAACTAACGATAAGGTTCGTGCAAACGAACTTGCTCAACGCATCGGCATTGAACACCGCCTGAATCACCTTCCTTCTGAAATCAGTGGAGGTGAACGTCAACGAGTAGCCTTGGCGCGAGCGCTAATGAATCAACCCAAAATTTTGCTCTGTGATGAACCCTCAGGCAATTTGGATCAAAAAAATTCGGAGAAATTAAATCTCCTGCTGGCTGAACTTTGCGATTCCCTCAGCATCGCTCTGGTTGTCGTCACCCACGAAGAACCTTTGGCGCAAATGGCCAAACGCCAATATCATCTCCAGGACTGTCAATTGCTGCCAAAAACTTAGGCTTCCCCATTGCTTTCTTCTTTCTTTTTAGGGTCTTTTGGCAAGCCTAGGGTCGAGCAGACTATTTTAAAGTGTAACGGGAAGCAAAGTGCATAGGGTGGAAAAGCGCTTAAATCCGGTGCTCGCCACTTTGTAAATATGGTAGAATCGATAAGTGGGTCAAAAAGATAAAAATACAAATAGGTGCTTTCCCTAGAAAACAAGTATTTTGCAAATGTGCTATGTTATAGAGTAAGAGTAATCAAGCGACTTTCAGGAGGCCGTAACCAATGAACGGAATGTTTACAGACAGAGTAAAGAAGGTCATGCAGTTGGCCCGTGAAGAATCGGTGCGCCTTGGAAACGATTATGTGGGCACAGAACATCTGCTTCTTGGCCTTATTCGTGAAGGCGATGGAGTTGCAATTGCAGTCTTAAAAAATCTCGGTGTCGAACTCGATGATCTGGCGAGAAACATTGAGAAATCGATTACCTCTTCGGGTGGAATGATGACCATTGGTCAAATGATTCCCTTTACCCCGCGAGCCAAAAAGGTCTTAGAAATCGCCGCACAAGAGGCGCGCTCGATGGGCCATAAATATATCGGGACTGAACATTTGCTCTTAGCCCTGATGAAAGACAACGAATCTGCGGCTGCAAATGCTCTAGCTAGCATCGGCGTTGAGTATGACAGAGTCAAAGAAGAAATCGACCGAGTGTTACGCGGTGCGGATACAGCGGCTTCCCCTGATCCCTCTGTATCTCGAAAGAAATCCAAAACGCCATTCCTCGATCATTTTGGAAGAGACTTAACCGAACTGGCTCGGCAAGGAACTTTGGACCCCATTATCGGTCGCTCCGAAGAAATCGAACGAGTCATTCAAGTATTAAGCCGCCGCAAGAAAAACAATCCGGTTTTGATCGGTGAACCCGGCGTCGGCAAGACAGCCATAGTGGAGGGTTTAGCCCAGAAGATTGTGGAACGTAACATTCCCGAAGTCTTAGAAAGCAAACGAGTCATCTCCCTTGATATGGGTTCGATTGTAGCAGGTACCAAATATCGCGGTCAGTTTGAAGAGCGTTTAAAGTCTTTAATGACCGAACTGCAAAAAAACGACAACATCATCATCTTTATTGATGAGTTACATACCATTGTAGGCGCAGGGGGCTCTGAAGGCTCATTGGATGCCAGTAATATTTTCAAACCCGCCTTGGCCCGTGGAGAGTTACAGTGTATCGGTGCCACCACATTGGATGAATACCGTAAATACATCGAAAAAGATGGTGCCTTAGAGAGACGCTTTCAGACCATTTTGGTTGACCCTCCCAGTGTTGATGAAACCATCCAAATCATCAACGGACTTCGCGTGAAGTATGAACAGCATCACAAAGTGATCTATACTGATGCAGCATTAGAAGGGGCAGTGAGACTTTCGGATCGTTACATGAGCGACCGTTTTTTACCCGATAAAGCAATTGATCTAATCGACGAAGCCGGTGCCATGGTTCGCCTTTCCAGCTTGGCTATTCCTCCCGAGCTGCGCGGCAAGGAACTCGAACTCGAACGAGTGGTAAAAGACAAAGAAGCTTCCGTTGAAAATCAGGATTATGAAACCGCTGCCAGTCTGCGGGATACCCAAGAAAAAATCAAACAGCAACTCGAAGAGATGCGGCAGCAATGGAGAGAGAAAAAACGGGAAGAACGTCTCGAAGTCAATGAGGATTCCATTCGAGCTGTCATTTCAAAAATCACCGGGATTCCTCTAGCCAAGGTTGCCAGCGAAGAGTCCGAACGACTTTTAACTCTAGAAGATATTTTGAGAAATCGCGTGGTCGGTCAAGAGCAGGCCATCGCAGTTATTGCCAAAGCGATTCGGCGTTCGCGTTCCGGTGTGCATTCTACCAAGCGTCCTCTGGGAAGCTTTATGTTTCTTGGCCCCACGGGAGTGGGAAAGACTGAATTAGTCAAAGCTCTGGCTGCAACACTATTTGAAACCGAAGAAGCGCTGATCCGAATCGATATGAGTGAATACATGGAAAAATTCGCTGTATCGCGTTTGGTGGGTGCGCCTCCGGGCTATGTGGGATACGAAGAAGGGGGTCAGCTGACTGAAAAAGTCCGTAAAAAGCCCTATTCTGTTATTCTGCTAGATGAAATCGAAAAAGCCCATCCCGATGTTTTCAATATTCTTTTGCAAATTCTCGATGATGGCCAGCTGACCGATAGTTACGGTCGTCGTGTGAATTTCAAGAATACCATTATCATCATGACTTCAAACTTGGGTGCCCGAGACATTAAAAAGGGTGTAGGCATGGGTTTTAATCAATCCGATTCCGAAGGCGAGTATGAACGCATGGAAAAAATGGTGAAGGAAGAAGTGAAACGCACTTTCAATCCGGAATTCATTAATCGTTTGGATGATATGGTAGTTTTCCGTTCTTTGACTAAGAAAGACATGTCTCGCATTGTCGATATCCTGGTGAAAGAATTGGAAGATCGCTTGGCTACCAAAGAGGTCAAGCTGCAAATCTCCGATCCGGTGCGCGACCTTATTATCGAAAAGGGTTTCGACCAACAACTGGGTGCGCGACCTCTGCGTCGGGCGATTCAACGCTTAATTGAAGACCCGCTTGCTGAAGATTTGTTAAGGGGGAAAATCCCCGATCAGACCTTATTAAAAGTAGGCCGCAAGGGCGATGAACTGACTTTCTCGCATAGCAAGATTGCTAAGAAACCAGAAAAAATCGCAGAAACGCCATAGCCTTTAAAGGCCCAATTGTTAAAAATGGCCCAATAGATATTGGGTCATTTTTATTTATACTCCTTTCGAAAAAATTCTTTATAGGTATGTTGCTAAGGTTTATTTAAACTTTTCTGTGAAGTTAATCACAAAAAATCTGGCACTCTGGCTTAGTTTGTGTCTCTAATGCGTCATTTTTTGAAAGTCTCACTGTGAAGTCTGACTACAGGCCTGAAAATTGCCCTCGGATAAGCTACCTTTGGCCCCTTAAAAGATGGGCATAATGACTATTCCCTCGTATTTTCTTCGCACGTTTCCCGACTTTGAAATGGGCACGTTATTCAATTGCGCACGAACTGTTCTTTGGTTGCGCCTGAGGTTCTATCAGTTTACATGATCGAATATTTACGTTTCCGCCAGCCTAGCCTAAGCATCCGAATCAGTCTATTTGTCCTTCTCATTGGGTTCGTGCTATCCCATTCCCAATTCTTAGATCGACCCAATCCCTTGCGTCCTATCATTATTCATGATATTCGGGTTGAAGGAAATCAATCTGTCGATGCCTCATTAATCCGTAGCACACTTTCATTCAAAATTGGCCAGGAGTATGCGCCAACTGTCTTAGAACAGCGTGCGCGGGAATCCATCAAATTGTTAAACAATCTGAAGCTCTTTTCAGATGTAGCCATTTATCGGAGCCCCGTTGATACTGCCGAAGGCGAAGACTTTATCATTCGTGTTAAAGAACTGCCGACTTTGGCAAAAATCGAACTCAAGGGAAATAAAAAAATCAAGGAAGATGATATACGAGAAGCCATCGATTTATTGGATGGTCAAGTCTATTCTCCAACCTCAATCAAGCGCAATGAAGAAAAAATTCTCGATTTGTATCGCGAAAAAGGCTATCTGCTCGCATCGATTGAGGTAGAAGAAAAAGAAGAAGAGGCGACCGCGAAAAAGATTATTGAATTCAATATCAAAGAAGGAAAAAAGGTTCGCGTCAAACATATCCGCTTTAAGGGAAATGAACGCTTAAGTGATAAAAAGCTAAAGAAACAGATGGAAACCAAGGAGAAACGCTGGTGGCGTTCGGGTGAATATAAGGAAGATGAATTCCGGGCCAGCTTGGATTCGATTCAAGCCTTCTACAAAGATCAAGGTTACCTCGATGCGGCCGTTCCATCCCAAAAAATCAGCTACAGCGAAGACAAGAAAACATTGAATATTGATATCGATGTCTCTGAAGGATCACGCTACTACTTCGGTCATGCCAAATTTCTGAATAACACAATTCTAGACGATAAGGCGCTTCAGAATCAGGTGTTGCTCGACAGCGGAGATGTATTTAATTACACCAAATACAATGCTACCAAGCAAAACATCCAGTCATCGTATCTGGAAGAAGGCCATTTACATATGCGTGTAGATGACCAGAAAAATTATCGGGATTCCATAGTAGATGTCACCTTTGATGTTGCCGAAGGCGGTATTTCCCACATTCAAAAAGTGATGATTCGGGGAAATACTAAAACCAAAGACAAGGTCGTTCGGCGAGAGATACACTTATTCCCTGGTGATGTATTCAGGCTCTCATTGTTACAACGTTCGGCGCGCGATATCATGCAGCTCAACTATTTCGATAATGTCAATCCCAACTTTGAACCCGCCCAAACCAGTGACCCCAACGATGTAAACCTAGTGATGGAGGTCAAAGAAAAAACCGCGGGAACCGGTACCTTTTCTGCGGGTGTAGCCTACTCTGCCCGTGACCGCCTAGTGGGAACTCTTGGGCTGCAAATCCCGAATTTTTTGGGTAATGGTCAGCGAGCCGATATGAATGTGGAATATGGAGCCAATCGCCAGTATTACAGTCTGGGCTTCACTGAACCCTGGTTTATGGATACTCCCACTTTGTTGGGGGGCAGCATTTTTTACCAATTGTTCAATGACCCCACGGGAGACAGTCAAAAAGACTACTACAAATATGGTTTTAGTGGTTCGTTAGGACGTCGACTCACCTGGCCCGATGATTACTTCAGAGTGAATTCACGTTACAATTTGACTGTTAATCGCGGGTATGGAAATTCGAATCCGGACTTTTTGATTCTTGGCGAAGGCTTGGAGTCTTCCCTCCATTTTACCATTGTGCGTGACGACAAAGATTTACCCATCTTTCCGACTCAGGGTTCACGGCATACCGCGCAATACAGTATTGTAGGGGGATTTTTAGGCGGTGATTTTGCCTATAATGAGTATCAGCTAAAGACTGAGTGGTGGTTTCCTCTATTTAAAAAATTGGTTTTGGAAGTGGAAGTCGAGGGAGGCTTGATTGATGGGGATAACATTCAATCTTTTGCTCTCTATCAAATGGGAGGTGCATGGGGCTATCAGGGTAAATTGCGCGGCTATAGTGGAGGTTATACAGGACGGGACAGAATTGGCCGTAGTTTCTTTTCTTCTGTTGCTGAGTTAAGTTACCCCATTGTTCAAAACACCTTTTATCTATTGGGGTTTTTTGATGCCGGAAATGTATTTGGCCGGTATAAACTGCGCGAAAATATAGCGCATGATGCTGCAATCAGCCCTTGGGAAGAAGTTGACCTAAGCACTTTAAAAAGAGATTTCGGTTTTGGCTTTCGTCTAGTTGTGCCTATGGTTGGTATTTTGGGCTTTGACTTTGGATGGCCGCTCGACCCAGATGAAGGCAGTGGCGGCATCGATAAAAAAGTTGTAGGCGGACTTAATATTAATTTTGTAATCGAACCACCATTCTAGGGGGCTAATTCATGAAAATTTTTAAATCTCTTTTCAATGTTACACTTGGTCTTTGCACCTTTGGATCAGTCCTTGCCGCTGATCTCAAATTAGCCCATGTTGATTCCAAAATTATTTTCGACAGCTATTCCGAAACCAAAAAGGCCCAAGAAGAATACGACAAAAAAGTGGCTAAGTGGGAGCAAGACGCCGCCGATATGCAAAAAAACCTGGTGGAAATGAAGGAAAGGCTCGACAAGCAAAGCCTGATGCTAAGTGATGAGAAGAAAAAAGAATTGGAAGCGGACTTTCTAAAAAAGAAAACCGAGTATCAACAGTTTGTTTCAAAAATCTATGGACGCGATGGAAAACTTCTGGCAGAAAATGAGAAATTTTCTGGCCCGCTAATCCAAAAAATTAAAAAAACCATCCAGGATGTTGCCAATCAAGAAGGCTATGATATGGTGCTTGACCGTGCTTCAGGAACCGTGGTTTTTTGGAAGAAAGACAACGACATTACGGATAAAGTTTTAGACTATCTCAATAAAGAGGCTAAATAGCCTTGAGGCTGTCGGAACCTCTGCCCTTAAAGAGGATCCTGTCAGCCTGCTCTGAGATTCTTCAGCCTTCAGAGCGTGTATTCCTCCCCGATTTGTTAATCTATGGTTTTGCCGGACCGGAGCAGGTGCTTCCAGATGAGCTATGCTTTTTAGCGGAATCCAAAAATGGGAATCGTTCTCTTCTTCACCAAGGCCTGATTAAATCTCCTCCTGCGGCACTGCTTGCCGAAAGTGTACTCGATAACTCCGGATTAAGTTGTGTGACAGTCATTTCTGTCTATCGAGCCATGGATTTGATCTTAAGAACATTTGCTGGGAATTTATCCGGGTTTCCAACTTTATCTGGGTTTGACAGCACTGACTCAGCCCGCATCAAAGAATCTAGCCTTGAGAACTCCCCATCCGCTTCCTTACACAGGTTTAAAGATATTGAAGTTGGATTCGGAACATCCATCACTTCACAGTGTAGCATTGGCTCCGGCTCTAAAATCGGCAACAATGTGGTAATCGAAGGCCCGGTCAAAATTGGAAAAAACTGTAACATTCAATCTGGTGTAACAATTGGGGTCGCTGGATTTGGATTCTACGAATGGCAAGGCCGCCGCTACCCCCTGCCCCACTTCGCGGGGGTTGAAATCGGCGATGATGTCTGGGTAGGTGCCAATACTGTAATAGCGGCCGGAGTATTACATCCCACCCGCATTGGGAATTCGACCATTATTGACTCATTGGTTCAAATTGCGCACAATGTGGAAATCGGAGAAGGCTGCGCCATCGCTTCACAAGCTGGAATTGCGGGAAGTACAAAAATCGGTAACCGTGTACAAATTGGTGGACAAGCTGGAATTGCAGGTCATATACAAATTGGGGATAGTGTAGTTATTGCCGCTCAATCCGGTGTGACCAAATCCATTCCGGCAGGCTTGACCGTTGCTGGATTTCCCGCAGAGGCAATAGAAACATGGAGAAAAAAAATCGTGTTACAGCGCACTTTGGCCAAAGGTCACTTTAGAAATCCTAAATCCTGAAAGACAACCCAGCAGAAAATCTTAGATTTGGATGCTAAAATAAGCAGACTTTCCAGAGCAAAGCTAAACTACTAGCTACAGCTTAAGCAAAGTCAGAGAAAAAGCCAAGAATAGAGAGTTGCATGACTGAGAACCCACAATCGAATTGGCCGAAGTCAGAAAATCCCCGCTACCTCCTGGACTATGCAGGAATTCTCCATTTTCTACCCCATCGCAGCCCCTTTTTGTTTCTCGATGGAATACTGAGCTTTGAAGCCGAGAAGAAAATTACCGGCGCGAAAATGGTTTCCTTCAATGAGCCATACTTTGCGGGTCACTTTCCCAGTGAACCGGTAATGCCTGGTGTGTTGCAAATCGAGGCCATGGCGCAACTCTCCTGCATGCTTATCTATCTCTCTTACCCCAATGAAGCTGTCGGAAAACGGCCTGCCTTCGCCGCCGTGGATGAAGCAAAATTTCGCCGACCGGTAAGACCGGGAATGGAATTGATACTTGAGGCTGAACTCGATAAATACCGTCGAGGCTTCGCCATCGTTCATGCCAAAGCTTTGGTGGGTACGGATATCGTTTCAGAAGCTGTGATTAAAGCCGCCATGATTTAAAGTAACCATGACCATTCACCCGAGCGCATTAGTCCATCCAGCGGCGATTCTGGCAAGCTCTGTTCAAGTGGATGCTTTTGCCATCATCGATGAAAATGTGGAACTTGCAGACGGGGTTCATATTGCTTCGCATGTTCATGTTTTACCCGGATGCCGTCTCGCCAAAGGTGTTACAGTCCATGATGGATCAATTTTAGGGGGGATGCCTCAAGATCGGAAATTTCAGGGTGAGGCCTCCCTTTTAATTATCGATGAAAATTCAGTGATTCGCGAATATGTCACATTGAATCGTGGTACGAGCGCTTCGGGATGCACAAAAATCGGAAAATCGTGTTTAATCATGGCTTATGTGCATATCGGACACGACTCCCATATTGGGGATGGAGTTACAATTGCAAATTCCGTTCAAATTGGCGGCCATGTGTGGATCGACGACCAGGTGATTGTTTCGGGAATGACGGGTATCCATCAAAAAACCAGTATCGGTTGCGGGGCCTTCATCGGAGGAGGTCTGCGAGTCGACCGGGATATACCGCCTTTTTCGAAGGCATTGGGAGAGCCTTTAGCCTGGGCTGGCCTTAATCAGGCTGGGCTTAGTCGTTTGGGCTTAACTGAAGAATGTCGCAAAACTTTAAAGCACTGGTTTCGGAACTATTTCTATTCACCCAACTCACTTCGAAATCCTGGAGGTGAGAACGATTTGGTAGAAGCTTGGAATAGGCTCGCTGTAAATAGGGGGCTTTCTGAAGTCCTAGGCTCTAATGTATCACGTTACATTCAAAGTTTTGTGAATCAATCACAACGACCCTGGTTACGGCCCAGAATTTGAATGCACTTGCGAAACTAGGCTAGCAATCTATCCCTAACTCTTCTTTGATTAGCGGAAGAATACTGTCTTTCAATTTTTCAAAACAAAAAACTTGTTCAAACATGGATTGACTGCGATGGGATGCAGCTCTGTCCTGTATCCAGGTTGCAACTTTTTTCTGGCGCTCTTCCAAGCACTCACAGGTCTCTACCTCATTTTTGATTGCGCTGGACTGCTTGTTCATGTAATGACTCATATCAAAAGGCAAATTGGTCTGGATAATAAAAATCTTAACTAACTGATCTAATGGACAAGGTCCCTCAACCTGTTGAAATGATTGGATGAATTCAATAAGTCGTTTTTTGTTTGCCCGGAGAAAGGGTACAATGGAATTTTTTAAAGGATCGAGATCACCGCAATCGTAAGCCGATTCTAAAGATTGCACTAATACTGATCGCACAATCTCCCTTTCCTTTTTTGCTTGAGCTTCCATTAATCCGTCCAATTATACACTAGGAATTATCAAGCCGCTGTTTCCCTGGGGGGGAAACCCTATGAAATAGTTCAATTATAGGGGACACCCTCACAGGAGACATCGGGGAAAAACCTAGTAACTGTTAGAAATGGGCACAAGCCAGTAATATCAGTGCTGGGTCAAAGTCGCACAGCAGCGAAATCCGATGGATTTTTGGCTTTCTTTGGAAGACTGAGAATAGCGTTTCGAACAACTGGAGTTTTGACCCGATTGCCAAAATCCACCTCGAACCACGAAGTCTCCATAATTTTCACCCCAGGCAGTAGAGGTCCATTCGCTGACATTTCCGCTTAAATCCTCAATGCCTAGTTTGCCGCTACAGGTTTTATTGTGGCCGGCTTCCGTGTAAATATCGCCCTCAGCATTACACTTCTTCGCATCATATTTGCCCGCATAGGGAAATTCTTGATCGACTGCATCTCTGCAAGTGCGTTCCCATTCTGTTTCACTACAAAGTCGCTTGCCCTGCTCGGAGCAAAGACCTGCGGCTTCTTCCCAAGTTTTATCTACCACAGGATAATCATTTACGCGATTCGGATACTCCCATTTATCCATACAGAAAGCAGATAATTTGAGGGTATGAGTCACGGAATCGCCTTCGGCACCGCTTGTATCGCTTGTATCCCTTGTAATTGGTTCGAGCCGGCTGATGAACGATTCAGGCACCTCTACCATACCGGAGGGGCAGTGATCAAATTGTTTTAAGCTGGCTTTTTTCAACTGTTTCACAGCATCGGGAATCAGCCAGTAAACTACTTCACCAATCGGGCAGTTACATGCTTGAAAATAAGAGGCCTGTGACTCCATCGTATTTGTATTCAACAACTCAGAAAAAATAGTGTAACGGTTATTTTCAAATCCAACCACAGAGCGTAAGATGTAATCGATATCGGTTTCATTCCGCAGTTTTTGAATTGCATTGGGTGATAAAGAGGAGGAGTCACCTAAGATTGAAATGGGTTTATAACGGTCAAAATTTTCAGCCTCGCGTCGCAAGGCTTCGGTTATCATTTCACGGGCTGGCTGTGCGAGATGTGGGCTTTGCACAGGTAGAATTCCAAGCAAAGGTTTAGGGGGATTTCGATACATCTTATAGCGAAAATTCCGCTGAGATGTAACATCTAAGGGTAGCAAGAACGCTGCAAGTAAAATGAGAGCTGGGTATACCTTCCATGGCATACCCAGAATTGTACTGTATTTCCGTGTCCAAAAGCATGAGCTTTGCTCATGCTTTTGCAAATAGGTTTATTTTTTTTTTGCCTTTTTTCCGCTCGATTTTTTTGATGTCGTCTTCGCAGACTGCTTTATTGCTTTTTTGGCAGTTTTTTTGACGATTTGCTTTGTGCCTTTTTTAACCGATTTAACCGTTTTCGAAGGCGATTTCTTAGCAGAGCTCGTTATTTTCGAAACCTTTTTTGAAGAAGACTTCGAAGCCTTCTTCGCCTCTAATACGGCTTGAGCTGCAGCCAAGCGGGCTATCGGTACGCGGAAAGGCGAACAACTGACATAATCCAAACCCATTGCATCGCAGAACTTGACGGAATCAGGGTCCCCTCCATGTTCACCGCAGATTCCCAGCTTGATTTTACTGCGAGTAGCACGGCCACGTTCACATGCCATTTGTATCAATTGACCTACACCCTCTTGATCCAAACTCTGGAAGGGGTCCGTGAGGAGCACTTTTTTATTGATATACTCAGGTAAAAAGACGCCAGCATCATCACGGCTATAGCCGAAAGTCATCTGAGTCAAATCATTCGTTCCAAATGAGAAGAATTCGGCTTCTTCTGCCAACTTATCGGCTACTAATGCAGCGCGAGGAATCTCAATCATAGTACCAATCTTGTATTCCAAATCTGAATTGCCGCGTTCTTTCATTACATCTTTAATCACTGCAATGGCATTGGCTTTTAATACTGATAATTCTCTAATCGTTCCCACCAACGGGATCATGATTTCAGGGACAATCTTCATGCCGTGTTTTTTCAGATTAATAGCAGCTTCAATCACCGCACGCACCTGCATATCATAGATTTCCGGATAGGTAATCCCTAAGCGGCAGCCCCGATGACCCAACATGGGATTCAGTTCGTGCAAGCTGTCGACCTTATCTCGCACAGTTTGCAAGTCGACGCCCATGGTATTTGCCATTTCTTGCTGTTCTTCTTTAGTATGTGGCAAAAACTCATGCAGAGGAGGATCGAGCAGACGAATGGTGACCGGAAAGCCCTTCATCACCTTGAAGAGACCCTCAAAGTCCGCCCGTTGGATGGGAAGCAATTTGGTCAGAGCCTGCTTACGTCCTTCTTCATTCTTGGCCAAAATCATTTCACGGAAATAGGTAATCCGTTCGCCTTCGAAGAACATATGCTCCGTACGGCAAAGTCCTATCCCTTCGGCACCAAAGCCAACTGCCACTTCAGCATCTTTAGGTGTGTCGGCATTGGTACGCACCCGTAGGCGACGAACATCATCAACCCATGCCATGTATACACCGAATTCACCCGAGAGTGAAGCCGCTATCGTCTTTACTTCTCCCAACATGACTTCACCTGTGTAACCATTAATAGAAAGCCACTCGCCTTCGCCTAATTTTCTGCCGTCAACTTTTACAGTCTTCCGTTCAGAATCTATTAACAGTACCGAGCAACCTGCTACGCATGTTTTACCCATTCCTCTGGCAACAACAGCCGCATGGGATGTCATTCCACCGCGACCCGTTAAAATTCCCTGAGCCGAAACCATGCCTTCGATATCTTCGGGGGAAGTTTCTTGACGAACCAAGATGACCTTCTCACCGCGTTCTTTCCAAGCCACAGCTTCTTTGGCTGTGAACACAATTTTTCCACTGGCAGCTCCAGGTGAGGCGGGCAAGCCGACCGCAATCACCGTTTTATCGGCTTTGGGATCAAAAGTTGGGTGTAACAGTTGATTCAAGGAGTTGGCTTCTACCCGGAGAATCGCCTCTTCCTTGCTGATCAGTTTTTCTTTGACCATATCAACTGCTGTACGCACAGCGGCGGCGGCGGTACGCTTGCCGTTACGGGTTTGCAGGATATACAGCTTCTGATGCCAAATGGTGAACTCGATATCCTGCATGTCGCGATAATGTTTCTCAAGCAGTGCACAAATCTTGATAAACTCCTTGTACATCTGCGGCATGGCTTCTTCCATAGCGGGAAGGTCGCCTGGTTTTTTGGCGGCTATGCTAATAGGCTGCGGAGTTCGGATTCCAGCCACCACATCTTCACCTTGAGCGTTAATCAAGTATTCGCCATAGATGGCTTTTTCACCGGTCGAGGGATTGCGAGTAAAGCAAACGCCTGTACCACAGTCTTCGCCTGCATTGCCAAAGACCATGGCTTGTACGGTAACAGCTGTTCCCCATTCCTCGGGAATTTTGTGTAGACGTCTATACACCACGGCTCGTTCCGTCATCCATGATTTAAAGACGGCTCCCACAGCGCCCCACAATTGAGCTTGGGGTTCTTCTGGGAATGCTTTTCCTGTGTGTTCTTTGGTGATGGATTTAAAAGTGGCGACTAAGTCTTTCAAATCTTCGGCAGAGAGTTCATTGTCTTCTTTGACGCCGGCTGCCTGCTTTTTCTGCTCTAAGGCGCGTTCAAAATGTTCACTGTGCACTTCAAGCACGACATCGCTATACATCATTACAAAGCGACGATAGGAGTCGTATGCAAAGCGGGGATCGCCAGAGCGTTCTATCAATCCCTCAACTGTCGAATCATTTAAGCCAAGATTTAAAACGGTATCCATCATGCCCGGCATTGAAACTCGCGCACCCGAGCGAACGGAAACTAATAGGGGATTTTTGGCATCATTGAATTTGGCTCCCATCGCCTTTTCAGTACGGCGTAAGCCCTCTATCATTTGTGATTCCAGGGCCTTGGGAAAATTCTGCTTGTTCTTATAGAACTCTGTGCAGACCTCTGTTGTAATGGTGATGCCCGCAGGAACAGGAAGACCAATAGTGGCCATTTCGGCTAAATTCGCGCCCTTTCCGCCTAGAAGATTTTTTAGAGTGGCGTTGCCTTCTGCTTTTCCATTTCCAAAGAAGTAAACGTACTTCGGTGCTTTAGCCATTTGCTGTAACTCCCTGCTGCTATTGAAATCCGATAAATGTGGAAATTTTTTACGGTGACAATGTAATCGAAGCCACGGGCCTCCGGCAAGTTTATGGCCCATTTTCTAATGAAAATACAGTATCTCAGAATCAATTATTTGGAATCGGCTACTTGAAATCCCGCTCTCGCACAGAGTGATACACTTTCCATCGATTTTCCGATTACCAGATAGTCTCCAAATTCATTGCGTTGTCGGTATGTTCGACGCAAATCATCAAATCCCTGCGCGGGAGTATCAAAAAATTGCGCCAGTCGCAAGTCAGCATCATCCTGGCCGATATCATAGACCTGAAAAACCGCCCA
Organism: Fibrobacteria bacterium; assembly: GCA_038315885.1. Taxonomy (GTDB): domain Bacteria; phylum Fibrobacterota; class Fibrobacteria; order UBA11236; family JBBQAD01; genus JBBQAD01. The sequence continues at coordinate 15,263 of JBBQAD010000013.1, forward strand.
GGTCAAAACGGCTTCGGCATCAGTCATTGTTTCAGGAGTCCTTAAAATCTGATTGCTGGGCAATGGAGCTGGTATGATGGCTGGACAAGCTCTATCCAAATGATGTGCCAAGGCAGTCACCATTTGCGCTGTGCCATTATACTTGCCCCAAATTGAGTATCCTGCGATGTGGGGACTCACCAAATCACAATGCTGAAATAATTCGGGGTTGGGTTGTGGTTCTCCCTGGAAGACATCGAGAATGAGATGCTTGATTTGTCCTTCACTTTGGGCCGCTAAGAGAGCCGTCTCATCAACGGCATCGCCACGACTGCTATTTATAAAAGTAAATGGCTCTCTATTCTTACCTTGACCAGAGTGAAAAAAATCCTTATTGAACATTCCCTTGGTTGCGAAGGCGCCTTCCCGAACTAGAGGAACATGGGCGCTGATGATATCACAGGAATCACGCAGCTCTTGCAAACTATAGGACTTTTCATCTAGCATAGACTGGGACGCAAGGGGCGGATCGCTCACTAAAACCCGCATCCCCAGCCGACGCGCTAAATGACAGAGTTTGCTACCAACATGGCCTTTTCCGACAATTCCCAGACAACTACTTCTCCAAGCCAATCCGCGATAGCATCCCAACCAGAGTAGTGCGCTTAAGACATATTCTGCTACCGAATTGGCATTGCAACCCGGTGCCGATGAAAAACCAATGCCCCGTTGGGCCAAATAGGTTTTGTCGATATGATCTTCACCAATTGTGGCAGTGCCTACGAACTGAACCCGGCTATTATGCAGTAGGCTTTCATTGACCTTCGTTACAGAGCGTACAATCAGAATATCACAGTCTAATACATCACTGTTCTTTAGTTTTCGGCCTGAAAAACTATGAACCTCCCCAAAAGCGTGAAAGGCTTCCCTACCTTGGGGAATATTCTCATCAACTAAGATTTTCAATTCGTCCATTTTGTCAAGAATGTAATTCCCAATTGGGCTAAGGTGATTGGCTACCAAGTTTTTAGTAGGACTATGCTATAATCAGACTGAATAATTGACTTCTGTATGGCTACAGCTTTGAAAGTTTTTGGAGTTTTTTTTGAGTCAGTCCCTTTCTCAGTTTCAACCCATTAAAAGCCTGCTCCTGATAGGCCCCAGCCAAACTAAACCCTGCGGAATTGGAGACTATGTACACGCTCTTAAAGAGGCACTTTCCGACCATATCTCTACGACTTTTATCGAGATAGATGCAGCACTGCATGAAAATAAAAAAGAATTGCCACTTTCTTTCTATGATGCCATCTTGATACACTATGAACCAAGCCTCGTTCCAGATTTGAATTTCCTCGTCCAAGTCAGAAAAAAAACCGATAAGCCAATTTGGCTGGTGCCTCACGAAGTTCATGAAGCTAATCCCTGGGCCTACAGTGAAGCAAAATTAAGCTCCTCCTTTTTTTTGCTTCAATTGCTAAAAAAAATGAAATATCGGTGGAGCCATCGTGACTGGTTTCAGGAAAAAGCCCTGCAGCGTAGGGGCTATGATGTACACTATGTGATTCCTCTTTGCAAACCCAATTATTTAACGCT
>JBBQAD010000367.1:0-4192 GCA_038315885.1 Fibrobacteria bacterium
GTTCATTGACCCGATGCCCATTCTGTTTCACTATTCGAGCTGGAGCACCAGCAACCGTGCAATTTGGAGGAACGTCATGCATAATGATAAAGGAATTGGCTCCTACCTTTGAATTCTCTCCCACGGTAATCGGCCCTAACAGAATGGCACCGGTGCCGATATAAACATTATTTTTTAGTGTCGGGTGGCGTTTGCCGTGATACTTACCGGTTCCCCCCAGTGTTACATTATGAAAGAGTACGCAACCGTCCCCTATTTCAGCTGTTTCACCAATCACCACACCAAATCCGTGGTCGATAAAAAATCGTTTACCAATTGTAGCGCCAGGGTGAATTTCAATTCCCGTCCAGAATCGGGCGATTACAGAGAGTATTCTGGGTAACAATGGAATAGTGAAACCGTGCAATAAGTGGGCAATTCGATGAATCCAGATGGCATGCAGGGGTATATGGCAAAGCGCTGTTTCAAAGAAGCTGGTTGCAGCCGGGTCATTATGATGAACGGCTTTTAAATCTTCAAGCATGGTTTGAAACATGTTACTCTTCTAGTTCACTTGAATAAATCTGACCTAAGAACAATTGAAATGCTTATTCTTCTTCTGGTAGAAATGGCAGTAATTTTTCCTTGGATTCCCGAGAACGAAACAATTTTCGGATAGCCTTATTTTTGATTTGTCGAACCCGTTCACGGGTCAACTTTAATTCGTGAGCAATTTCATCTAATGTAAATTCACGGGAATAATTCACTCCGTAATACATGCGGAGCACTTTTTCTTCCCGGTAGGAGAGATTACCCAATATATTGTCGAGAGCATGATGCAATTCCACTTTTTCATGACTAGCTTCTTGATCGCCTGCTTCACCTAAAACATCCATCAAGGTGGTTACCGGGTCACGAGAATCATTATCAGAACCCACTGGAGAATCCAATGAAGCTGAAGCAATCTTCTCCATTATTTCAACAATTTCTTTTTCACTTTCTTTAAACTCGTCTTGCTGCATGGTTTTGTAATAATCACCCATGTTTTTCACCAAGGCTTTTTGAAAGCGGCGTACCAAATTGAGTTTGTAGGGAGGAATATGAGCGGCTCCAACCTGTTCAAAGAGAGCCTTTTGAATCGACTGACGGATCCACCAAACCGCGTAGGAAATGAATTTGATTTCCCGCGTCGGATCGAAACGCTTGGCCGCCTTATAGAGTCCTACCGTTCCCTCGCTTATCAGCTCTAAAAAAGAAAGACCGCGGCCATGGTATTGTCTAGCAACAGAAACCACAAAACGAAGGTTACCAAGAATTAATTTGTTGAGGGCCTTCTGATCGCCTTGCTGTATTCGATTGATTAAATCTCGTTCTTCTTGAATTGTTAGAAGTTTATGCCGAGTTAAATCGCGAAAATAAAGCTGTTCCAGCGACTCGACTGAACCGGTGATTGATTTTTCTTTAGACATGCAACCTATCGAAAAGAGAGTTCCTGAAGAACAGAGCCACCCTTGGCTTTATTCTTTAATTATAGACCTAGGTTTAAGAAAACACCTTAGTTAGAAGCAAAAATCCCATCAATAATTCTATAGAAAACAAAGTTCATCTCCTCTCGAAGATAGCAAATCAAAAAGTTTTTTCGCCAAGGAATTGCTGCAAATCGTCATAAAGTCACCTTTCCAAGAGATTGCTAGAATAGAGGATCATTTCTTTCGATAGTGGGTTAGTATGTCTCCTTCTGTACGTAAAAGTGACGCAGCTCTGGACTTGGATAGCTATAAAGCATTAGAGAAGTCTCCCCTTTATTTAGTGTTGGATAATTTGCGCAGTGCCTTTAACGTCGGGGCCATCTTTCGAATAGCCGAATGTTTGCGGGTTAGCGCCGTAATCACCTGCGGTTATACCGCTCATCCTCCCCATCCCAAACTATTGAAGACTTCAAGAGGCAGTTCTGAACTGGTGAAATGGGAACATTATCCTACTTGTGCGGAGGCAATTGAGAACCTAAAAACACGGGGCATTACAGTCATTGCGGTTGAAACTTCACAAAGTGCAAGCGCATATACTGACTTTCAATATCCATTACCCTGTGCATTAGTTTTCGGTAACGAGGCCTTAGGTATCAGTGAAGCTGCCCTTACCCATTGTAAACATTGGGTAGAAATTCCTGTCTACGGAATTAAAAATTCTCTGAACGTAGCGACGGCATGTGCTATTATGGCTTATTCAGTAGTGGGTCAATGGCAAAGGGATTCAAAGTTACACTTTCAAACATTACGAATAAGCCTGCCGAAGCACACTCAGAGTTTAGAAGGGAGGAGTATTGGCTTAGAAGAATTCTGAAATAGTTATAGTCGAACTTCGCCGCGTTCAACTATAGCCCGGCGGCGCTTTAGTTCGTCTCTTTCGTTGGAAACAGCTTTAAATCCTTTTACAACCTGATCATAATTCGAGGACAACTGCTGATTTTGATGACGAATGATTTCGATTTGGGTACGAACTACTTTCTTTTCATCTACTAACATTTTTACTCGCGCTTCTAAACTGCGAATCTGGACTTCGGCACTAGTTTGCACATCCGTCCAATCCAACAATTTACGCAACAGATGATAGATGGGTCTTTTGAGGTACCACTGATGTTTCACGCGGTCGCGTTGCATATTATGTCTGAAGTATAACAGCCATAGAATCAAGCCACTTAAGAAAAAAAGCAACCAAATGTGGCCTGAAACCAAGGGTTCCTGACTTGAACCAATTCCGAAATTTTCTATACGCGGTATTAGTGCTCGATTAAGGGAACTCAAAATCACGACGCCAAAGATGGCATGGAAGACAGTGCTCCCAATGAGTAAAGCTAGAGCCGGCGTCAAAATATCAAAAACTAAAAAATGCCGTTTTCTCATCCACCATCCTAATTTACAGAACGAGAATAGGATAAGTAATTCTTGTGAATTTTTCATCGGTCTAAACCCGTATAAAATCCATCAAAGTCCTAGAATGATGAAGATTTCTGGGTTGGATCGCTTTATCCGGCCTAAAGAGTTCCGAAATTGTCGAAAAAAAGCGGAACCCAAAATAACGGGGACTGTCTGATTAGAAGAATGAGGTAAGGGTGAGTTCGAACTCTTTAGAGAGCTGTTTCAATCCTTTGGATGACTGCGAAGCTGAAGCCAATTCTTAAAGACGGCTAGGCTAGCAGCATCGCTATTAATACGCCAATCGGGTTCGCCCTCCCGGCGTTTATCAAAGTCGAAGTAAACAAAAGCATGGATTCGATGGTCTTGAGTGACCGACAAGAGCACGTCTTTGAGCCACTCTGATTTTCGTACATCATGGGCACAGCCAATTTCACTTATCAGCATTGGCTTTGCGAAAGTGGCCATGCCGTCGAGACTTTTACTGAAGATTTCTGAGTAGGAGGTCCAACGATGATAGCGACTGTGATGATCGCCAAAATTATAGCCATCAAGACTGACCCAATCAACCACATCGGCACCTGGGTAATATGGCAATATATCAGTCTGGAACTCTTTTTCTGCATACAGTACATTAGGGCTAAAGACCCACTGTACATTTCCTGCCGCATTGTCTTGAAAAATTTTATGTACCCGTCGCCAAGCCTTTTTGAAGCTTTCTGGTTTTCCTCCCCAGGTAAACCAAGAACCATTCATTTCGAAACCAAAGCGCAAAAATACAGGTGATTTGTAGAGGGCTGCCTCTTGAGCCCAGGCCTTCATGAATTCATCATATTGGCCAGCGACAATTTGTTCTAAGTGGTTGCTCTCTTGCGAACCCCACTGAGTCAACTCTAGGCTGACAATACAATCTATTCCCCGAGCGCGATTTTTTTTTAAAATATCTGCAGGAAATCCTCTTTTCAAATCATGAAAGAATAACACATACTGGGGTTTGCTGCCCAGTATGTTTAGTTTTTCTAGAAGTTGTTCGTCGTATTGCCGGTGGTGCCAAAGTATCTGATACACTCCCCAATCTGGAAAGGCTTGCTTTCGTTTTAGTGTAACAGAGCTGGCTGCCTGCAAAAATTGTAACAGAAGGCACATTATTATTATGCCTAGATGGTTTATCGATTTAGGGAATATACAGCGAGGCATCCCACTAATGTAGTGCAAGAGGAATACTAAAAGAGGATTTAAATTTCTATGGCAGAGGTTTAAGTGCGAGTTAAATAACTGCGGATTGAATCTTTAACGCC
>JBBQAD010000254.1:0-5675 GCA_038315885.1 Fibrobacteria bacterium
ACTACCCACTACCCAATAATCATTGTCAAACGAGAAAATGAAATGAAGGAAAATGAATTTCCCAATCCTCCACTTTATTAAGTTTCAATTTGCTAAATAAGTATTTAATTATTAACTTAATTTTAATTCCTCTAAGTCCTGCATAACGCGGGCATATCACTCCAAGAAAGGCGAATCAATGGCGAAGGCATCCAAACGTGGAAAGCGTTATACTGATCAAGAAAGAAAAGACATTCTGGAATTTATCAGTAGTCGCGGCCACGGCGGAATAAAGGCAGCAAGTAAAAAGTGGGGCGTCAGCTATGTTGCTATTCGCAATTGGCAGTCAGACAAGCCAAGAGGCCAAGTTGGGCGTCCTAAGGGCACCTACAGAGCAACAAAAGTGGTTGCTGGAGCATCACCGAAGACTGCTAAGCGGGTAAAAGCTTTGGCTAAATCCTTACGGGATATCCGCAAGCAATTAGATAAAATGCAGACCTTGGTTAACTCTTTAACCTAGATCTTGTCATGTAATAGCATTTAATTTGAACGACTAAGCGCGTTTAACATCGCGCACAAATCGTTCTCCATGTGGTACGGAGCTCATTTTAGTTTTGCTGGGCTCCGCCATATGAAATTCTTCCTCTAGTGGAAGTGGTTCCCTCTGTTCATCAGAGGCCTCAGACATCGCGTCCAATACATCCATTTGATGTTGTAACATATTGCGAATGCGGAGAAAAAAGGTTGTACGTTGATTTTCTAATTGGTAAATCTCAGTCCGCAATTGACTCAAATGACCGCGTGCATCAAGTAACTCATCATCAGCCTTGTGTCTGGCTTGTTGGAGAATGAGTTCAGCCTCCTGCTCGGCAACTCGGCGTTTTTCTTCTAAGGTGGTCTGCATCGTTAGCACTGCATCTTGCAGCGTTTTTTCAATCAGGCGATAGTGGTTGAGCCGTTCTTCAACCACCTTTAAACGTTCCGATAATTGGGTGTTCTGGTGGATCAGAGATTCCATCTCCTTGGCTACGGAGTCTAGTAGAGCCCGAACTTCATCTTTATCAAAACCAAAGAGTTTGGCACCAAATTCATGTTTTTTTAAATCGAGCGGTGTAATCATTTTGCCTCCAGCGTTCTGTAAATATCGCTGTGAACAGATTTTGTCTTTTCTGATTTACCAAAAAGACTGGTTTATATTCTAATAACTTAAAATACGAAATGCACTTTGCCATCCAGATCAATTTGCACTGCCATAGTCGCGATGCCCAAAAAGGGCGCTGCCGATTCTTAAAAAGTGCGCACCTTCTTCAATTGCAATTTCAAAATCTCCCGACATTCCCATGGATAAATATTGAAATGAGGACATAGAATCTTGGTCTTTAAATTCATTTTGGGCTTTTTCTAATAAAATTCGAAGTTTTTTAAAACAGAGCCGAGTTTCAATGTGATTTGCGTCAGTGGGGCCAATGGTCATCAGTCCCCATGGCTTAACATTCGAAAGTTGGGCTAGAGCCGAAAGTGCATCTTCAAGCTCTTCTAAGGAGAATCCTGTTTTTGTGGATTCGCCAGATGTATTCACCTGCAAAAAAATCTTGGGTTTCAACTGTAATTCTGACGCTACTCTGGCGATAGCCATCAGTAATTCAATGGAATCAACCGAATGAATAGCCTGAATCAAGGGCAATACTTTGCGAACCTTATTTCTTTGCAAATGTCCGATTAGGTGTAGTTCGCAAGGACTTGAATTCGCTGGATACTCCAGAGGGAATTTTTCCAGAATTTCTTGAACTCGGTTTTCGCCTAAATATTTTGCTCCCGCCAAGGGAGCGAGCCGAATTAGTTCAGGGGGATGGGTTTTACTGACCCAGATGAGGCGGATGTCATCAATTGACCGATTGCTAAGCTCACAGGCTGCTTGAATGCGCATGTAGACAGAATCGCGATTCTTAAGCAATTGGCTAAGTGCAGGGCTATTCTCTGGATTTTTTACTGGGCTTTGATTCATTGTTGTAATGATTTTTTATTCCTGCAAATCCAATTACTTCTTCATCAGGGTCTCTTTAAATAGCCGTTTGAGAATGGTATCAATATGGGCTACTTGATTAATTTTTAAGCCCTGTTTAGCCTCTTTGGGCAGCTCAGACCAATCAGCCTTATTGTCTTGGGGAACATAGATCTCTTCAACGCCCGCCTGTAAAGCAGCCAGAGCTTTTTCGGGAAGTCCGCCGATGGCATGCACTTTACCGATAAGCGAAACTTCTCCAGTAAAAGCGATGCGTGGGTTGACTGGGCAACGTGTCATCGCTGAGAGTAAGGCCACTGTTAAGCCAATTCCAGCGGAAGGTCCATCTTTTGGTGTGGCCCCTTCAGGTAAATGGATGTGTATATCGGTTTTATGAAAGATACTCGGGTCGATTCCATACAGTCTGGCGCGTTCACGTACCAGAGTTAAAGCGATTTGGGCCGACTCTTTCATCACATCACCCAATTTACCGGTCAGATTCATTCGCCCTTTGCCAGATAAAAGGCTGCACTCAATGCGTAACACTTCACCGCCGCTCGAAGTCCAGGCTAAACCTGTTACAGTGCCGTGACGGAATTTCTCCTTGGCCAAGATTTTTTCATCTTCTTTTCGTATAGGTACACCCAAAAATAAACCGAGTGATTTCTTATCCAATTTTTTAGGAGAGACTTTGTTTTCGACAACTTGCCGCGCTCGCTTGCGGCCAATTTTGGCAATTTGTCTCTCTAGATTACGAACGCCTGCCTCCCGGGTATATTGACGTACAATAGAGGAGAGAGTACTGTCATCAAAGGCGAAAACCTTTTCATTTAATCCGCATTCGCTACGCAGCCTTGGGATTAAATAATCTTTTGCGATAGCCAGTTTTTCGCTCGGATAGTATCCCGAGATACGAATTACTTCAAGTCTATCTTGCAAGGCCGGTGGAATCATCTCTTCGAGGTTTGCAGTTGTTACAAAGAAAACCTTGCTTAAGTCGATGCCGATTTCCATAAAATGATCGATGAATTCATGATTCTGCTCGGGGTCTAAGACCTCAAGGAGCGCCGCAGCGGGGTCACCCCTAAAGTCGCTGCCGAGCTTATCAATTTCATCAAGGAGGATGACGGGATTCATAGACTGACATTTTTTTAAGGCCTGTACCAGGCGGCCCGGCATGGAACCGATATACGTTTTTCGGTGACCACGGATTTCGGCTTCATCGCGAACTCCCCCTAAGGAGATACGGACGAATTCACGCGAAAGAGCATTGGCAATTGAACGAGCGAGCGAGGTTTTTCCTACGCCGGGAGGCCCTGCTAGGCAGAGAATGGGGCTGCGCTGGTTCTGTGACAGTTGGTGTACTGCTACATATTCTAGAATGCGTTCTTTGACTGCCTTTAGACCAAAGTGGTCTTGATCGAGTTGCTGCTTGACCTTTTCTAAGTCGGTCGATTCTTCGCTGTGTTTATTCCAGGGAATATTCAAAAACCAGTCGATGTAATTGCGTACCACTGCATATTCAGGAGAGGATGTATGCAAATTATCGAGGCGACGCAACTCATCTAAGACTTTTTTCTCGTTGCGTGCCGGCATTTTTTTTGCACGCAACTGTTCTTCTAAGAGTTTCAGTTCGGGATTGATAGGGCTGGAATGGGTTCCCATCTCTAATTGTAATTTGCGAATCTGCTCCGTTAAAAAATATTCCCGCTGGTTTTGGGCAATGGTTGCACGCACCTCATGTTCGAGACGGCGGTTCAAGGCATTCATCTCGACTTCGTTGCGCAGCAATTCCTGGCAGATGGCCAGTTTGCGCTCCATCCTGCGTTCGTCCAAAATCAATTGTTTTAAATGGGCACCGATGCGCAAGTGAGTACATAAGAAGAACACCTTTTCTTCCAAGGTCTCCTGTAAATCCATCAGATCAACCAGATCTCGGGGCAAGTCTCCATTGAGATTGAGATATTGACCAAATTGTGTTCGCACAGTGTGAAACATTTGCCGGGAGACTGCAGAGTCTCCATTCTCGATTGGGTATGATTCTACTTGGGCATGTAACAATGTTCCGTTGAGCGACCAAGTGTTAACCTTGGCGGAAAATAAAGATTCCACTAGAATTTTATGCAGATTATTGGGCAATGCCAGGGAGGAAGAAATATGGCCAACTACTCCAATCTGATGCAGATTTTCGGGAACAATCTCTTCGTCTTTGGGATGCCTTTGCAAAGTAAAGAAGGCGACATGCAGGGGTGCTTCCATGGCTCTCGCCATGGCATTTAAGGCGCTTGATCTACCCAATAAAACAGGTGTAACAGTTCGCGGGTAAAGCACAATGTCACGAAGTGGAATGACGGGGATTGACTGAGATAAGTCGAGATGTTGTATCTCGACTGTTCCCGCAGGGACTGTTTCGATATTTGGGGGCGTCAATATTTCTGGATTCTGCAACAATGGCCGCCTTTCGAGAACATCAATCTATCTAAACTGGTCTACTTTGATGGTGGTGAAATTTCTGGTTACTGAAATTTATTTGAATCCTCCAATTTGGTGCTCTTTTAGAATCAGAATTTTCTTTCAAATAGCTGTAATTACGTGACTCAACTCAATTTGAAGAGAGCCTTTTCAGGGAATGTTGGGGATTTCTGGGATGCCACTCCCTGAGTTATTTAACCAGCAGCACTTGGTTGTGAAAATTCATATACAGATGTAAATGCTGTTCAAGCCGTATGGGTTTTTTGGTTGTGCACCAGGTCCTTCGAAAAAGGCGATTGATATTAGCCCTTAACATCGCTAATGTGTGATTGATGGTAAAAAGCGGATCAAAGCCCACCTTTTTCAGCTCTCCTTGCCCCGTATTTGCACTTTTTAGGCCCTTATAACGATGATGTTCACATCTCGGGAATACCGTATTGAGTACTCGGCGGTAAAGAATATCCTCGTCGCTTGAGAACTGTGTTGATTCGTTCACGATATCCTTTAGGTTGAGCAATAATTTTTTGACAGCAGCTGGCCTTTGATTCGGTCGAGGACCATATTTTTTCTTTGCAATAGCTGCTAAATGCCCAGAGGCTGGAATTCGAGAGACTTCAAAGCCAAGAATTCGTCGGCCTGGAGCCTCTACTGCAACCGTAATCGAGAGAGGCTTGCACTTAGAGTGCTCGCGGGTGATTAGGTCATCGAATTGAATGTGCTTCACCAAATTGCACATAACTTCACCTTTATTCACCTTTTTGCACTCCTCAGCTAGAAATTCCAATTTGCGGGCAACTGTGATTCGGTGGACATTCAAAAGAATCGCACCGCGTCGCATGGAGACCCCTGAGCAGAGAAGTTTGTATAGAGGATGGTTCACTCTCCGTTTATTTTGGCCAAAAGGAGCCTGAAAAGTGGCATGTGAGAAACGTTTTGAGCAGAGGAGACAGCGTAGTCTTTGGATTTTTTGCCCATCAGAAGGTCTGAGGTAGAAACCATCGTTAGCAACTTTGTTGGATTTACAAGAGATTTTTGGACAGGAATAGTTCACGGCATAAGTCTAATGGCAATTTCTAAGCCAATGAAATAATCAAAGAGAAAGTGTCCACTCGAGTGTAACACCATCAAAGTAGACCAGTTTAGTAAGTTTAATCGCAAATATGCAAAAGCCCAAACGAGTTCAGTCCTGGAGTTTTTGCTGCTTAGTTTTTTTGGGAATTGT
>JBBQAD010000217.1:0-6431 GCA_038315885.1 Fibrobacteria bacterium
ACAATTAGGAACAGCCCAATTTAGTGTTAGAGTAGCCGAAAGCGGGCTTAAACTGGAGCCCAAATTAAACTTAAGCAGCGGCTATGTCGGACAACAAGTCTCTTATCAGTTGAGAATTATCCCAGACAGAACCGTTCAAAACATTAGCGCTCCTAACTTACAACAAGCGGTGGGCGAAAAATTTTGGGTTCAAGCCTTGGATAAAGAAATCAAACCAACGGTTGTATCTATTAGCGGCCAAGATACCCGAGTATTTGATATTCGCCTCGCCCTGTTTCCCTTGATTGCAGGCACGGCTAAGTTGGAAGGAGTTACAATTCCCTATCAGCAGGCTAAGCAGTCTCGAAAGCGCCGAAGTGGTTCCGTGTTTGATCTATTTGAAGATGATTTTTTTGGGGCTCAAGTCGTGAACCTGACTGCGCAAGCCTCCAGCCTTGAATTTAAAGCGATACCGCTGCCCGGTAACGCTCCCCAAGGTTTCTCGGGATCTGTGGGACAATTTTCAATTGCAACAATTGCAGACAGAAATCAATTGCCCTCTGGCGATGCCTTGACTCTACAGGTGGTAATCGCTGGCAACGGTTTACCCAGCACTATCAGCAATCCGATTAATCCTGATTTGGCGGCTTTCGAAGTGTATGATCCTGAAATCAAGCTCGATACTAAGCTGCGTGGAACAGAGTTAGTTAGTGAAAAGAAAATCAAATATGTTATGGTTCCACGACGACAGGGTGACTACACTATCGGCGAATATCGATACATTTATTTTGATCCCCAGTCTGCTACCTACAAAACCGCTTCTTCAAAACCAATTACAATATCAGTGAGTAAAGGCAAAGAAGTAGAGTCAGGCAGCCATGTGATATTAGCCCAAAAAGATATTGCTGAAATCGGCAGTGACATACGATACATACATACCGGAGTGCAGAATCTGAAGAATCAGGGAGTTCTACTCTATCAACGAATCTGGTTCTGGTTCTATTTGCCCATCCCCCTTATTGTACTGATCGCCAGTTTCTTTTACCGGAGACATACTAAACGTCTCGAATCTAACTCTGCATTACGACGACGCAGCTATGCTAATCGCCATTTGAAAAAGCGTCTCCAACAGGCCCGCAGCGCCCTTAAAGACGAAAAAAGGGCCGAGTTTTATCACTCCATTGCTGATACAATCAATGCCTTTCTCAGTGATCTTTGGAACGTTGAATTTAGAGGACTTACCATTGAGCAAGCCAAAGACTTACTGGAAGCCAGAAACATTTCTCAAGAACTGCGAGATCAGTTACAATCAATTCTGGAAGAATGTGATTACGGCCAATTTTCAGGTACCCGAGTCAGTTTAGAAAAGGGTCAAGATTTAATTCGTAAGGCCGAAGAATTTTTGACCAGGATGGAGAAACACAAATGAAGACTTTGTTTACATTCGTGTTGTCACTCATTTTCGCCAGCCTCTGCAACTGTGCGGAGTCTCGCTTGGATTCTTTGTTTGTACATGCAAATCAAGCTTATGAAAAATCGGATTTTTCTCAGGCAGTTGCGGATTATCAAAAAATTATTGATACTGGTTTAAAGAATGCGGATTTGTATTACAACTATGGTAACGCCTTGTATAGAGAAAACAAATTGGGAATGGCAATTCTTTATTTTGAAAAGGCTCTTAAATTAACACCAACTCATTCGGATGCTGAAGCGAACTTACGTTTCGCCAGGCTGAAAATGATCGATAAAATCGAAATACCAGAACCTAATTTTTTAACCCGGATCCTTTGGTTCTTCCATTCGGCCTATTCTATCAATACCGGATTGTATATCTCTCTGGGCTTCTTCAGTGCCACCATGATTCTTCTTTCCCTTGTTTTCTTTACGCAGGGAAGCCTTAAAATTTTATGTATAACACTGTCCCTGATTTCTGCCCTGAGCCTGCTTTTATTGTTACCCTCTTTGGGTTATCGAATTTATAGCCAAAATTCAACTCAATATGCCATAGTTCTGACGCCGGCTACGGATATTCAAAGTGGACCAGGTGACAATTTTCAAACTCTGGCTAAAGTTCATGAGGGCACTAAATTTGAAATTTTGGAACATAAGGGAACTTGGCTTTCGGTAAAGCTACCCAGTGGCAAAGGTGGCTTCGTTAAAAAGCAAGATCTAGGCCATATTTAAGCCAAATTCTTATAAATAAACCACAATAAGATCAAATAGACTTAAATCCCAGGCCTACATGATTAGAGTATTCCGGTTAGAATTACTAAAACGCTTAAATTTATTCAGCCGAATAAACGCATTTCCGCTTAGTTCAATGAGAAACCAGGCACTTCTTCACTTATTTAGTTTTTAGCGAAAGAACCCTTTCTACAGGGTTCTATTTCTCCATTTCGAGAAAATAATTTGGAAAAAGCGCCTATTTTTGCCATATTCCCATATTCGTAGGTGTCCGGTAAAACCCCTAGGCGGTCAGTTTAATCTGGCACTACGAAAAGTTGAGTTATTGATAATTTTGTGAAGTATTTGTTTAGTTTTTCAATTATACTATTGAGTAAATACACTACAGGTTCTAGAACTAGAATGAACGATAGTGCGGGGGCTTAGATATGAAAATTCAAATAGTTCAAATAAAAAAGGCCAAGGCAATGGAAAAACGAGCGAGCAACCTATCTCAAATGCTTCTCCAAGTTTTTTTAGTCTTTACGCTTTTGGCCTCTGCGAGCTTGGCGCAAGACCGTTACATACCTTATAAAAACTCTGGGCTTTGGAGTTCGGACACACTTTACCTGGGTGCTTCGTTTGTGAAACGCACTCCAAACGAAGTCGATCCGGTTGTAGTATGGCTGCGTAACAACGAAGCCGGTTGGACCGGAAAGTTGTATGTAATCAATCCGCGCACCGGAGCGGCCGTCGAATTATTCACTAATAAAGATACCAAGAATGTAAAGATCGATTTGGCCCAGCAGAAAGGTCTCGACATCCGGGTCGGTGATACAATTTATTTCCGTTATGATGTGCAACCCGATGGAAATTCAATTTCAGAGAGAAACCAGAGCACTCAGCCAAAATTTACTGGTGCTAACGACAATCCTTCAGGTCCCTATTATTCGCTTGCAACAGCACCATCCACCTTTAAAAACCAAAACATTCCAAAATTGGATTACGGTCACAAATGGTCAGTCGCAGGACGGGTAAATACTACAATAGTCGAATTTGGATTTGAAGACAATGTAACATCAGGTTCTGATATGGATTTTGATGATGTCGTTTTCCAGGTCACTGGGCTTCTACTGAATATTGAAAAACCAAGGGTTGCGACTCCCTACGCAGTTCCTGCTGCCACATCTTTTGCGTCTTCCATCACTGTTGAATTAAAAACCAATACTCCTGGGGCCAAGATTTATTACACTGTTAACGGTTCAAATCCCACGACTTCGAGCAGCCTATATTCCTCTCCTCTTGAATTAACCACAACAACTACAATAAAAGCATTTGCTGTTCTAAACGGTTTTGTTGATAGTGATACTGCTAGCTTTACCTTTAGTAAATCTGCATCTAAATCAACTCTTGAAATTCTAGATGGCAATGGAAACCCTTCCTCTGAAGGGTTTTTAAGCGAAAAAGACAATAATTTTACGGTTCGCATCCGAACCGCCGAAGCCGGATTGTCCAATTTGAGTGCTAGTGCGACAACGAAGACGGCAAACGACCAGGAGTCAGTTACACTTTCCAGTTCAGTCAAAGATGGAGACTTTTTAGTTTACAGCGCCACCAAGTCACTTTCAACACCCAGCACCGGAACTAAGAATAACAATACAGTCAATGGGGCAGTCTATGATAACCTTATTGTGACCTGGACAAATCCCCGCAACAGTTCCGATGTCGCTGCGGATACCATTTCAGTGCGTCCTTCACGTAAAAATGCCGATGCCTGGTTTTCCACCACAGCGGGTGGAGCTGAAGTCAACAATATCAGCGGCTCTCCTAGCACAATCTATATCGTAGTTAAAGACCAAGCCGGCGATCCGGCGCGTGCTTCCAGTTATCGAGCAACCATTATTTCGACCAGTACTACTCATATCAATGATACATTGAGTGTCAATCTCGTTGAAGGTCCATCGGGTACCTTTGTCGGAACAATTCCCGTGGACAATACCGGTGCCAATGCAAGTAAGCTCTATGTAAAGTTGGGCGATTTATTGCATGGAATTTTTGTTGACCCCATTGATGGGGATAATGCGGCGGCAGATGCGGGCTATGGTGCGTCTCCCACAATAACTGGTGAACTGGTATTTCTGGATTCAAAGGGTAACGTCATTCCCAACGGAACACGCATTGAACCGTCAACTACCTCACTTAAGTTGCGCTATGTGGATGATTATTTTGCAAGTCTCAGTAGCAAAACAGTAACAGTAGTCGCTGTAAGTACAAACGCAAGCGGAAATAAAACCACAGATAATCTAAGTGGAACCTTAACCAGAGTTAGCAATGATGCTTATAAAGCAACTTATGAAGGTACCATCACGATGTCGGACACGCCCTTCATTAAAGACAATAATGCCATTCTTGAAATCTATTACGATGCCATTGTAACTGCTAACGTTGCTGAACATACCGAGACCGGCGCAAGTGCAAATAAAACAGCCGAAGCTTCACTACGGGTCGCAGCAGGGGATAAAGAGGCGGTGATTAATTTAACTGATACCAAACGCAGTGATGATTCCATTACTCGAGGTAGCACCAACCTCAAATTGACCATTGTGGATCAAAACCCTTCGAGTCACAAGCCCGACACCCTTATCGCCAGTCTACGCTGCAAAGGAAGTGGAGATGTATTGGATGAAGTGATCTTAGTTGAAGGGGAAGATGGTGTTTTTGTATCAACTGTTACTAAAAATGAAGATGCCGCCAATAGCGGTGACCGAGTTTTAAGCTGCAAGATAGAGGATGAGATTGAAGTAACTTACCGTGATCCTCATAGTTTGGAAGTTACAACGAAACTCTACCCATTTAAAGATCCCACTGCGCTTAACGTTTACTTTACGCTGCCTGGAAGTGACATTCCAATTAGTGAAATACGAGAAGGCAAGAACGACTCTTTTCAAGTCGTAGTCACAACGGTTAGTAAAACTGCATCATTAAAAGATGAACTCAGTGTAAAGCTGACCAATCGCTCTGGAGATGTAATCACAGTCAAAGCAGTGGAAACATCAGAACTAAGCGGAAAATTTGTTGCTCTCGTTCCCTATGGTTTCATACCCCAAGCAGTTAATACCAGCAATAGCAAATTGGAATCAACCATAGATGCTGAAAAAGTAAACAACAGTGATATTGTCACTGCCCAAGTGGAAACATTCTATCAAGGCCCCAAGGATGCCACCCTTGTGTTAAATGCCAGTTATGTAAAAGTCTCTGAGGCCTATATCATCGATGGAAATAATGACGGACAAGCTGATAGCGTCTTTCTTCAATTTGCACAAAAGCTTCCTCGTCTGCCCTCTGAGGTCAGCGAAGCATGGTGGAACCGCGTTGGTGCAGATGAATACAAAAGAAACGCCCCTTTTGCACAACTCAGTTTTGGAACTAGCAACGGTGTAGTCGATAGCTCCATAGTGGTCTTAAATTTCAAGGCCAACCCCTATAAAGCGGGCTTAACCCACATCCCTCCAGGTGAAAAACCCTACGCACAACTTCCGAGTGATGCACTCTTTGGCGGACAAAAACCAGCCATTCAAGACAAAATTGGTCCCATTGTCGTGGAAGCCACTCTTCATTATGGGGGTGATACCACAGTTTTAGTCAACGACCAACAAATAATTGCTCCAGATACCGTTATACTGAAATTATCTGAAGTCATCTCAACCTCCAAGAGTGAAGCAGAGAAACCCTGGAACAAACTAGTGCGCTATGCTCCCAATCCATCCCAGAAGGCCTGCTCTGAGTTATACTCGACTTCTTCTGTCGTAGGCACCAAAGATGGAGTGAAATATCGTGAAATCGATAGTGTTACGTTTGCTATTGTTCTCAATTCCGCAGTTGGTGTCGGAGACTGTATCTATCTAAATAGTGAAAGCGACTACACCGATTTAGCTGAAAATGCTCCTGGCAAGAAAGGCGAAGCCATTAAGGGTGAGGGTCAGGTCAAGAAAATCAGAGACCTAGTAGGCTTCCCTCCAGTCGTAGGCTTTAGTCCGGGACAAGCCAGTCAAGCCTGGAGGTTGGCTACTTCCTCGGATAATGCCACATTCAATCGAGACTATGGCAAAGGACAAACTAGTTCACCCACGGGCTCTGACAAGGTGGAGTGGTTGCCTCCGCTTGGTTTTACCGCCGATTTTGTGAGTTCTGGTAAGCAGTACAGCAAAAAAGATTATCCTGCGACCTTTGATGAGAATGGAAATGCCACTTGTCAGCAAACTGACGCTGCTGACTGGGAATCCTTTCCG